>NZ_JBSGDD010000002.1:0-207188 GCF_053602195.1 Kitasatospora sp. NPDC004531
GGCTCCCAGTAGACGACTGGGTTGATAGGCCGGATATGGAAGCCCTGTGAGGGGTGGAGTTGACCGGTACTAATAGGCCGAGGGCTTGTCCTCAGTTGCTCGCGTCCACTGTGTTGTTCTGAAACAACGACCCCCGCTTCGTGCGGGTGGCGACAGTTTCATAGTGTTTCGGTGGTCATAGCGTGAGGGAAACGCCCGGTTACATTCCGAACCCGGAAGCTAAGCCTCACAGCGCCGATGGTACTGCAGGGGGGACCCTGTGGGAGAGTAGGACGCCGCCGAACAATTATTCAGGGAAAGCCCCCCGCCATTTCTGGCGGGGGGCTTTTTCGCGTTTCCGGGCCGGACGGGCACCCCGGGCCTGTTGCCGGGTGGTTCGGTGCACGGCACACTGTGGCGTCATGGTCGTGGAGCAGGGCGAGGGGGCCGGCGGAAGAGTCGGTCGGGGCGGCGACGACTTTCGGGTGTTCTACGAGGCCGCGTACGGTCAGCTGGTGGCGCACCTGTATGCGCTGACGGGCGATCTGGGTGAGGCGCAGGATGCTGCCCAGGAGGCGTTCGTACGGGCGTGGAACCACTGGGGGCGGCTGGTGTCGCACGAGAATCCGGTGGCCTGGGTGCGGCTGACGGGGCAGCGGATTGCGATCAGTCGGTGGCGGCGGGCGCGGACGGCGTTGCAGAGCTGGATCCGGCACGGGGACGCGAATCTGCCGGTTCCGGGGCCGGGGCCCGAGACGGTGGCGCTGGTGGAGGCGCTGCGGCAGTTGCCGGAGGCGCAGCGGTCGGCGTTGGTGTGGCACCACATGGGGGGTCGTTCGGTGGCGGAGATCGCCGCGGACGAAGGGGTGCCGGTGGGGACGGTCAAAGCGCGGTTGCATCGAGGGCGGCAGGCATTGGCGGCGCTGTTGGGGGAAGAGCCGGCGGCGGTCGTGGAGGAACCGGTGGTCGCGCCGCTGCGGCAGGTTCCGGCGGCTGCCGCGGGTGAGCGTACGACGGGTGAACGCACAGCGGGCGAACAGGAGTTGGCGGAGGCCGGCGGCGGCGGGGAGCGGGCGGTGACGGTGCGGTTGACGGGGGATCGGGTGGCGGAGGACTGGGGTTCCCATGTCTGAACCCGAGGCTGAGGCGGTGGAGACGGTGGGGACGGAGGAGCTTCCGGCGATCGGGGCGGCCCGGTTGGAGGCGATGTTCGACGGGTTGCGGCGCGAGGTGGTGCTGGCCGTGCCGGTGCCGCCGAGTGCGGAGATGGTGCGTCGGGGGGTGCGGCGGGCGCGGTACCGGGCTGGTGCGGTGGCGGTGGCGGGGGTGTTGGGCGTCGCGGTGCTGTGGTCGGCGGCGACGGTGTTGCCGCTGTCGGCGGGGCGCGGGCACGGGATGGCGGCGTACCCGGTGCCTCCGACGGCCGGTGCGACCGGGCCGGACGTGGCGCTGCCCTGGCCGGAGCCGCGGTTCCCGTTGTTGCCGTCGGTGGGCGGGGTGGTGGAGTGGCCGCCGCTGGAGTGGGCCGATGCGGAGGCGCGGGCCCTGGTGCTGGATGTGTCACGGATGCCGAGCGTGCTGGGCAGTTACGGCCCGTGGACGGCGGTGTCGGTGATGGACGAGACGTCGGCCGGGCCGTCGGCCTCGGCGTCGCTGGGACTTTCTCCCACCGCGGCTCCCGCCAACAGCCCTACCAACAGCACCTCCACCAGCTCCCCCGACAGCCCCGACCGGCTTGCAGGCGGCGCCTCACCGTTCGCGGATTCGACCGGACCGACCCGAGGCACGCCCGACAGCCCGGCGGCCGCCGGCGGGACCGGGAGCGCTGGTCCGGACGGGTACGGCGACGGGTTCGCGGACGGCTGCGTGTCGAGGCTGATCCGTACCTCGGGGGCCGAACTGCTGTGGGGGCAGCGGTACATCGACCCGGTCCACCCGGAGGCGTCGGCCCAGCAGGTGGTGATGCGGTTCGGCTCGCCCGCGGCGGCGGGGCAGCAGGCGACCCGGCTGATGCGGGGCGGGGAGTGCGTGAGTGCGGGGAATTGGAGGGTGGAGCAGCAGGTCGGCGCCGTGGTGGCGTTGGGGGTGCGCCAGCCGGTGGTGTTCGCGGAGGAGCTGGTCGTGCACGTCAGCGGCACCTCGGTGGCGGTGTTGACGGTACGGCGGGGCGGGCGCGGGGTGTCGCCTGCCGCAGGGCTGTCGGACCCGTTCCGGGCGGCGGCGCAGGAGTTCCTGCAGTTGCGAGCCACCGGCTGAGGCCTGCGGAGCGAGCCCCGGGTGTGTCCGGGGCGCGGTGGTCGGCATCGTTGCGCGCACCCGAAGCGGGCGCGGCGCGCCGGCGTCCGGAGGGTTTCGAAAAAAGTCCGCAGTGCGGTGCAACCGGTCTGCTTCGGGCCGCGTTGGTGTGGTGAGGCCGCTGCCGATCGGGGTGGTGGCCTGCGGGGGAACGCCCGGTCGGGTTGGTCGGGGCAGAACAGGGGACTGCCCCGGCTGCCCGGCCGGGCATCCGTGAGGGACGAGGCGTCGGGCCGGAGCACAGGCCGTGGTGAGCCGTTGGTTCGGCGGCCGGAGGGGAACGCGGTGGGGGCTGAGGCGGTGGGGGTGTCGGTCGTACCGGAGCCCGCGGGGTTGGCGGAGTTGCGTCGGCGGGCGGCCGCGGCGGGTCCGCCGCCGGCCGAGGGCATGGTGGTGTGCGAGAACCTGGTGCGGATCCACCGCTCCGAGGGCGTCGAGGTGCAGGCCCTGCAGGGTCTCGATCTGACGGTCGAGGACGGCGAGTTGATCGCGGTGGTGGGTGCGTCCGGTTCGGGCAAGTCGACGCTGCTGGGGATCCTGGCGGGGCTGGACGTGCCGACGGCGGGCAGTGCCCGGGTGGCGGGGCACGACCTGTTGGCGATGGGCAAGAAGGAGCGGTTGGCGTTCCGGCGCCGGACGGTGGGCTTCGTCTGGCAGCAGACGGCGCGGAACCTGCTGCCGTACCTGACGGCGGTGGAGAACGTGATGCTGCCGATGGCGTACGCGGCGGTGCCGCGGCGCGACCGGCACCGCCTGGCGATGGACCTGTTGGGGATGCTGGGGATCGGGCACCTGGCGGCGCGTCGGCAGGGGGAGATGTCGGGCGGCGAGCAGCAGCGGGTGGCGATCGCGGTGGCGAACGCGAACTCGCCGGCGCTGCTGCTGGCGGACGAGCCGACCGGCGAGCTGGACAGCGCGACCAGCGAGGAGATCTTCGCGGCGCTGCGGTCGGTGAACGAGGAGTTGGGGGTGACGGTGCTGATCGTCACCCATGACCTGATGGTGGCCCAGGAGGTTCGGCGCACCGTGCGGATCCGCAACGGGCGGACCTCCACGGAGGTGCTGCGTCCGGAGCGTGGCGAGCCGGGCGTGGAGTACGCGGTGCTGGACCGGGTGGGTCGGCTGCAGTTGCCGCAGGACTTCACGGAGGCGTTGGGGCTGAGCCGCCGGGTGCGGCTGGCGCTGGAGGAGGACCACATCGGGGTGTGGCGCGCGGAGGGGTCGGAGGTGCGCGGGTGAGCGGCGCGATGGTGGTCGTGGAGGACGTGCACCGGACGTTCGGCTCGGGCGACCGGGCGGTGCACGCGGTGCGCGGGGTGTCGTTCACGGCGAAGGCCGGGGAGTTGACGGCGCTGCGGGGCCGTTCGGGTTCGGGCAAGACGACGCTGCTGAACCTGGTGGGCGGGCTGGACTCGCCGTCGCAGGGCCGGATCAGCATCGCGGGGATGGACCTGTCGGGCCTGGACGAGGCGGGCCGGCTGGCGTTGCGGCGCGACCGGATCGGGTTCGTGTTCCAGTCGTTCGGGTTGATCTCGGTGTTGACGGCGGCGGAGAACGTCGGGGTGCCGATGCGCCTGCGCCGGGTGGCGGTGAAGGAGCGCGAGGAGCGGGTGCGGACGCTGCTGGCGATGGTGGGCCTGGCCGACCACGCGGCGCAGCGGCCGACCGAGATGTCGGGTGGTCAGCAGCAACGGGTGGCGGTGGCGCGGGCGTTGGCGAACGAGCCGGCGCTGTTGATCGCGGACGAGCCGACCGGGCAGCTGGACTCGGACACCGGCCTGGCGATCATGGAGCTGCTGCGGGCGGTGGTGCGCAGCGAGGGCGTGACGGCGCTGGTGGCGACGCACGACCCGCAGCTGATGGACCTGGCGGACCGGGTGCTGGAGCTGCGGGACGGCAGGATCGTCGAGTAGCCGCAGGCGGCCGGGAGGGTCAGGCCCAGAGTTCGCGGACCTGGTGGGCGATCCGCCGGGCCTGGGCCCGGCCGGCTTCGGCGGCGGGGGTGCGGACGGCGGTGTCCAACGGGTTGGCGCCGAAGGCGGCGAGTGCGTCCTCGTCGGGGGTGACGGCGAGGACGGCGCCGGTGGCCCGCAGGGTCTCCAGCTCGGTGTCGAGGTGGAGGTCGGTCATGGGGGCGACGATCAGGACGGCCTGTCGGCCGGTCATCAGGTCGGCGTTGGTGGTGCTGCGGATGCCGCCGTCCATGTAGCGGTGGCCGTCGATCTCGACGGTGGGCCAGATGCCGGGGATGGCGCAGCTGGCGGTGACGGCGTCGACCAGGGGGACGCCACTGCGGCGGTCGAAGGTGCGGAGTTCGCCGGTCTCGGCGTCGACGGCGGTGAGGGTGAGCGGCCGGTCGGGCCAGTCGTGGGCGGGGAGGCGGCCCGCGACGACGGCGCGCCGTTCGGCGGCGGGGACGGTCTCGGCGTCCAGGGCGAGGCGGCCGACGTGGCGGCGCAGTTCGGCGGGGTCGGTGATTTCGGCGAGCAGGGCGTTCCACGTTTCGAGGAACGTGGTGAGGCGGTCGGCGGGCGGGACGATCTCGGGGTTCTGCAGGGCGGGTTCGGTCTGCCGCCGGTAGAGCTCGGCGAGCGGGAGGCCGGAGGCGAGTTGGCCGGCGACGGTGGCGCCGGCGGAGGTGCCGAGGATGTGGTCGGCGGTGTCGGGGACGTCGAGGCCGGTCTCGGCGAGGCCGTGGAGCAGTCCGGTGGTCCAGGAGATTCCGGCGAGGCCGCCGCCGCCGAGTACGAGTCCGCGCATGGTGGGTGCCCCCTGGTCGAGTTGATCGATGCGTTCGGCATTCTGGCTCAACGGCCGTCAAGAAGTTGACAATTATTCGGCCGAGACAGTCTGATCAGCGGATATTCCGATTGCAGGGCTTAATCTCGGGGGCATGGTGCACACGGGCCGCGGCCGACTGCGGATCTACCTCGGGGCGGCCCCGGGCGTCGGTAAGACGTACGCCATGCTCGCCGAGGCGCACCGCAGGATCGACCGCGGCGCCGACGTGGTGGTCGGCTTCGTCGAGACCCACGGGCGGGCCCGCACCGCCGAACTGCTCGACGGACTGGAGAGCGTCCCGCGCCGCGCCATGACCCACCGGGGAGCGGAGTTCACCGAACTCGACCTGGACGCGGTGCTGGCGCGCGACCCGGCGGTCGCGCTGGTCGACGAGCTCGCCCACACCAATGTCCCCGGTTCGCGCAACGCCAAGCGCTGGCAGGACGTCGAGGAACTGCTCGCGGCCGGGATCGACGTCATCTCCACCGTCAACATCCAGCACCTGGAGTCGCTCGGCGACGTGGTCGAGGGCATCACCGGTGTCCGCCAGCGGGAGACCGTCCCGGACGAGGTGGTGCGGCGGGCCGACCAGATCGAGCTGGTCGACATGTCGCCGCAGGCGCTGCGCCGCCGGCTGGCGCACGGCAACGTGTACGCGCCGGAGAAGGTGGACGCGGCGCTCGCCCACTACTTCCGGCTCGGCAACCTGACGGCGCTGCGCGAACTGGCGCTGCTGTGGACGGCCGACCGGGTCGACGAGTACCTCCAGCGCTACCGGGCCGAGCAGGGCATCCAGGGCACCTGGCAGGCCCGCGAGCGGATCGTGGTCGGTCTGACCGGAGGGCCGGAGGGCGCCACGCTGATCCGCCGCGCCGCCCGGATCGCGGCCCGGGCCAGCGCCGGCGAACTGCTGGCGGTGCACATCTCGCGCTCCGACGGCCTGTCGGGCTCCTCGCCGCAGACGCTGATCGAGCAGCGCGCGCTGGTGGAGAGCCTCGGCGGCAGCTTCCACTCGGTGCTCGGCGACGATCCGGCGGCCGGCCTGCTGGACTTCGCGCGCGGCGTCAACGCCACCCAGATCGTGATCGGCACCAGCCGCCGCAAGGTCTGGCAGTACGTGTACGGGCCGGGCGTCGGCCTCACGGTGGCCCGGGACTCCGGGGACATCGACGTCCACATGGTCAACCACGAGCACGCGGCGCGCGGCCGGGGCCGGATCCCGATCCGCAAGGTCACCGACCTGGGCCGGACCCGGACGGTGGCGGGCTGGCTGATCGGCGTGGCCGGTCCGCCGCTGCTGGCGCTGGTGCTGAGCCGGTTCCACGGGCAGGGGCTGTCCACCGACATGCTGCTGTTCCTGTCGCTGACGGTGTGCGCGGCGCTGGTCGGCGGACTGTTCCCGGCGATAGCCTCCGCGCTGGTCTCCTCCTCGGCGCTCAACTACTACTTCGCGCCCCCCATTCACACCTTCACCATCGCCGAGCCGCAGAACATCCTGGCGGTGGGGATCTTCGCGGCGGTCGGCATCGCGGTCGCCACCGTGGTCGACCTGGCCGCCCGGCGCAGCCACCAGGCGGCCCGCGCCCAGACCGAGGCGCAGACCATGTCCGCGCTGGCCGGCACCGTGCTGCGCGGCGCGCCCAGCGGCGAAGGGGTGCTGACGGCGCTGCTGGAGCAGGTCCGGGAGACCTTCCAGCAGGAGGCCGTGGCCCTGGTCGAACGCGCCGACCCGCACGCCGCCTGGCATGTCGCCGCCTCGGCCGGCCCACGACCGCCGGCCGGTCCCGAGCAGGCGGACGTGGACGTGCCGGTCGGCGAACGCCTCGCCCTGGTGCTGCGCGGCCGGGTGCTGCCCGCCGCGGACCGGCGGATGCTCGGCGCGTTCGCCAACCAGGCCGCCGTGCTGCTGGAACGCCGCCGGCTGGCCGGGGAGGCCGCCGCCGCCCGCCGCGAGGCCGAGGGCAACCGGATCCGCACCGCGCTGCTGGCCGCCGTCTCGCACGACCTGCGCACCCCGCTGGCCGGGATCAAGGCCGCTGTCACCTCGCTGCGCGCCGAGGACGTCGAATGGGACCCGGAGGACGAGGCCGAGCTGCTGGCCGGGATCGAGTCCGGTGCCGACCGCCTCGATCATCTGATCAACAACCTGCTGGACATGAGCCGCCTGCAGACCGGCACCGTCACCCCGCTGCTCCAGCCCACCGACCTGGACGAGGTGGTGCCGTTCGTGCTCGGCGGCGTCCCGCCCGGCAGCGTCCGCCTCGACGTGGCCGAGTCGCTGCCGATGGTGCGCGCCGACGCCGGACTGCTGGAGCGGGTGCTGGCCAACCTGGTGGAGAACGCCGTCAAGTACGGCCCGCCCGACAGCCAGGTGCTGGTCAAGGCCGACCTGCTGCCGCGCGACGGCCGGGTCGAACTGCGCATCGTGGACCGCGGCCCGGGCGTCCCCGAGGAGGCCCGGGAGCGGATCTTCGCCCCGTTCCAGCGCTACGGCGACGCCCCGCGCGGCACCGGCGTCGGCCTCGGACTCGCCGTTGCCCGCGGCTTCGCCGAGGCGATGGGCGGCGCCGTCACCGCCGAGGACACCCCCGGCGGCGGGCTGACCATGGTGGTCTCGCTGCCCGCCGTCGACCTGCACGACCGCACCGACGACGAAGAGGACCGCAGCGACCGCGGTCACGACCGCACCGACAACGGAAAGGCCGGTCCCGCATGACCCGGGTCCTGGTGGTGGACGACGAACCGCAGATCGTCCGCGCCCTGGTGATCAACCTCAAGGCCCGCAAGTACGAGGTGGACTCCGCCCACGACGGCGCGAGCGCCCTGGAGCTGGCCGCCGCCCGCCATCCCGACGTGGTGGTGCTCGACCTCGGCCTGCCCGACATGGACGGCGTGGAGGTGATCCGCGGCCTGCGCGGCTGGACCCGGGTGCCGATCATCGTGCTGTCCGCCCGGCACGCCTCCGACGAGAAGGTGGAGGCGCTGGACGCCGGCGCCGACGACTACGTCACCAAGCCCTTCGGCATGGACGAGCTGCTGGCCCGGATGCGCGCCGCGGTCCGCCGCGCCGAGCCGGTCAGCGCCGAGGGCGAGCCGGTGGTCGCCACCGACTCGTTCACCGTCGACCTGGCCGCCAAGAAGGTCAACCGTCAGGGCGCCGACGTCCGGCTCACCCCCACCGAATGGCACCTGCTGGAGGTGCTGGTCCGCAACTCCGGGCGGCTGGTCAGCCAGACCCAGCTGCTGCAGGAGGTGTGGGGGCCGGCCTACCGCAAGGAGACCAACTACCTGCGGGTCTACCTGGCGCAGCTGCGCCGCAAGCTGGAGGCCGACCCGTCGCACCCCCGGCACTTCATCACCGAACCCGGCATGGGCTACCGCTTCGAGCCGTGACCGGGACGTGACCGGCGCGGCCGGAGCTCTGCCGCCGGGAGGCGGTGAACCGGTACCCTTCCGGCATGAGTGGTGACAACATCGGCGACCAGCCGCAGGGCCGTTTCCGCCGCATGCTGAGCCGGCTGACGTCCTCCTCGGAGGAGCTGGCCGCCCAGGAACTGCGGCAGGACACCGCCGAGGCGGGCTGCACCCCGATCGCCGCCTGCGGCGACCGCGAGATCGTCACCGTGGCAGGCACGCTGCGGACCGTCACGCTCCGCCCCCGCGCGGGTGTGCCCGCGTTGGAGGCCGAGCTGTTCGACGGCACGGAGGCGCTGGACGTGGTGTGGCTGGGCCGTCGCTCGATCGTGGGAATCGAGCCGGGCCGCCGTTTGATCGCCAGCGGCCGGATCGGCCACGCACGCGGGCGCCGCGTGCTCTTCAACCCCCGCTACGAGCTGCGTCCGGTGGGACACGGGAGCGAGTCCGCGTGAGCAACGAGGCCGAGGCGATCCGAGTGACCGCGCACGACCCGCAGGGCGACGAGCAGAACGGTGCGTACGAGCGGGACGCCTCCAAGGAGGCGGCCGAGACGGTGTTGAAGGCCTTCGGCGGCGTCCGCGGCATGGTCGACATGACGCTGCCCGGCCTGGTGTTCATCATCGCCTTCAACATCACCCACAAGGTGCCGGTGGCCGCCTGGTCGGCGCTGGCCCTGTGCGCGGTGTTCGTGGTGGTCCGGCTGGCGCGCCGGGAGACCATCCAGCACGCCTTCTCCGGCGTGTTCGGAGTGGCGATCGGCGCCTGGATCTCGATGAAGACCGGCAAGGCCGAGGACTTCTACCTGCCCGGCCTGCTGTGGAACGTCGGCTACTGCGTGGCACTGGCGGTCTCCGCCCTGGTGCGCTGGCCGATGATCGGACTGATGCTGGGCCCGATCACCGGCGAGATGTTCACCTGGCGCAAGCAGAACCCGGGCCGGCTGGCCGCCTACACCCGGGCGACCTGGGCCTGGGTGCTGATCATGGGCCTCAAGCCGCTGATCCTGTTCCCGCTGTACTTCACCCACAACGTCAACCTGCTGGGCTGGCTCAAGGTCGCGCTCGGCATTCCGCCGCTGCTGCTGGCGATGTACGTGACCTGGCAGATCCTGCTGAAGGCGCCGCCGCCGATCAAGGCGGAGCTGCCGGAGGACGAGCAGGAGTAACCCGTACGCATGACGGAGGGCCCGCGCACCGCGCGGGCCCTCCGTCGTACCGCGGGGCGGATCAGCCGGCCAGCAGCGTCTCCAGCTCCTCCTCGCGCTCCTGCGCGGCGACGAACAGCAGCTCGTCGCCGGCCTCCAGGGTGTCGCTGCCGCCGGGCACCAGCACCCGGCCAGCCCGGATGATGGTGACCAGCGCGGTGTCCACCGGCCACGCGACGTCCGCGACCCGGGTGCCGACCAGGTTGGTGTCGGCGGCCAGGGTGAGCTCGACCAGGTTGGCGTTGCCCTGCGAGAAGCGCATCAGCCGGACCAGGTCGCCGACGCTGACGGCCTCCTCGACCAGCGCCGACATCAGCCGCGGGGTGGAGACGGCGACGTCCACGCCCCACGACTCGTTGTACAGCCACTCGTTCTTCGGGTTGTTCACCCGGGCGACCACCCGGGGCACCCCGTACTCGGTCTTGGCGAGCAGCGAGACGACCAGGTTGACCTTGTCGTCACCGGTGGCGGCGATCACCACGTGGCAGCGCTGCAGGGCGGCCTCGTCCAGCGAGGTGATCTCGCAGGCGTCGGCGAGCAGCCACTCCGCCAGCGGGACCCGCTCCACCGAGATGGAGTTCGGGTTCTTGTCGATCAGCAGGACCTCGTGGCCGTTCTCCAGCAGCTCTCCGGCGATGGAACGGCCGACGGCACCGGCTCCGGCGATGGCGACGCGCATCAGTGACCAGCCTCCTCGGGGCCCTTGGCGAAGGCCGCCTCGACCGCGGTCAGTTCGTTGCGGCGCAGCATCACATGGACCAGGTCGCCCTCCTGGACGACCATCTGCGGGGTGGGCAGCACGCCCTCGCCGACCCGGGTGACGAACGCCACCCGGACCCCGGCGGCGGCCTCCAGCTCGGACAGGCGGTGGCCGATCCAGGCGGGGGCGAACGCCACCTCGGCGAGCTGCACGGCGCCCGACGGGTCCTGCCAGACCGGCTCGGCGCCGCTGGGCAGCAGCCGGCGCAGCATCTGGTCGGCGGTCCAGCGGACGGTGGCGACCGTCGGGATGCCCAGGCGCTGGTAGACCTCGGCGCGGCGCGGGTCGTAGATGCGGGCCGCGACGTGCTCGACGCCGAAGTTCTCGCGGGCCACCCGGGCCGCGATGATGTTCGAGTTGTCGCCGCTGGAGACGGCGGCGAAGGCGCCCGCCTCCTCGATGCCGGCTTCCTTCAGGGTGTCCTGGTCGAAGCCGACGCCGGTGACCCGGCGCCCGTTGAAGCCCGCGCCGAGCCGGCGGAAGGCGGTCGGGTCCTGGTCGATCACCGCGACCGAGTGACCTTGTTTCTCAAGCGTTCTGGCGAGGGCGGAGCCCACGCGCCCGCAGCCCATGATGACGATGTGCACGCGACTACCTCAGCCGTTCCGTTGGGGTTATGACCTGCGTAAACACCGCTCATCGTCCTTCCGTGCACCCGATTGCGGGGGCGACTTGTCGGTCGCGCCTGTGATCCGACGCGAGGGGGCAACCAGGTGGTGCCCGCGAACCCTTAATCCGACACGCTAGCCGGTCCGCCGAACACAGTCTCGACCAAGGTGGCCCCGCGAGGCATCGAGTGCCACCGCGAGCCCTTACGATTCCTTGCTGTGCCTATGCCTGCTGACCTACCGAAACGCATCCTGATCGGGCGTGCGCTGCGCAGCGACAAGCTGGGGGAGACGCTGCTCCCCAAGCGGATCGCGCTGCCGGTGTTCGCCTCGGACGCGCTCTCCTCCGTGGCGTACGCGCCCGAGGAGATCCTGCTCACGCTGTCGCTGGCCGGGGCCGGGGCGATCCACTTCTCCTGGCAGATCGGTGTCGTGGTCGCCGTCGTGATGCTCGCGGTGGTCGCCTCGTACCGGCAGAACGTGCACGCGTACCCCAGCGGCGGCGGCGACTACGAGGTCGCGACCGTCAACCACGGGTCGAACTCCGGCCTGGTGGTGGCCAGTGCGCTGATGGTCGACTACATCCTCACCGTGGCGGTGTCCACCACCTCGGGCGTGGCCAACGTGGTGTCGGCGGTGCCGGCGCTGCGCGGGCACGAGATGGCGCTGTCGGTGTTCCTGGTCATCCTGCTGATGGGCATGAACCTGCGCGGCGTGCGCGAGTCCGGCTCCGCGTTCGCGGTGCCGACGTACGCGTTCATGGTGGGCGTGCTCGGCATGGTGGTCTACGGCCTGGTGCGGCACTTCGGGTTCGGCGCGGAGCTGCCCGCGGAGAGTTCGGCGTACCACCTGGAGGCGACGCCCGGGAACGGCGGGCTGGCCGGGTTCGCGCTGGTCTTCCTGCTGCTGAAGGCGTTCTCCTCCGGCTGTGCCGCGCTGACCGGTGTGGAGGCGATCTCCAACGGCGTGCCGGCGTTCCGCAAGCCGAAGAGCAAGAACGCGGCGACCACGCTGCTGATGATGGCGAGCATCGCCGTCACGATGTTCATGGGCATCATCTACCTGGCCCACCTGACCGGCACGCAGATGGCCGAGAACCCCGCCGAGCAGCTGATCGGCGCGCCCGCGGACTACCACCAGAAGACCGTCCTCGCGCAGATCTCCGAGGCGGTGTTCTCCAACTTCACCCCGGGCTTCTACTTCGTCGCGGGCACCACCGGCCTGATCCTGGTGCTGGCCGCGAACACCGCGTTCAACGGCTTCCCGGTGCTCGGCTCGATCCTCGCCCAGGACCGCTACCTGCCGCGGCAGCTGCACACCCGCGGCGACCGGCTGGCGTTCTCCAACGGCATCGTGCTGCTGGCCGGCGCGGCGATCCTGTTCATCGTGGCGTTCGGCGCCGACCCGAACCGGCTGATCCAGCTGTACATCGTCGGCGTCTTCGTGGCGTTCAACATGAGCCAGTCCGGCATGATCCGGCACTGGACGCGGCTGCTGAGGACCGAGACCGACCCGAAGAAGCGCGCCCGCATGCAGCGCAGCCGGGCGATCAACACCTTCGGCCTGGTGATGACCATGGCCGTGCTGATCGTGGTGCTCGCCACCAAGATCGGCCACGCCTGGATCGCGATCGCGCTGATGGTGGTGCTGTTCGTGATGATGAAGGCGATCCGCCGCCACTACGACAGCGTCAACTCCGAGCTGACGGCCGCCGAGGAGCCCGCCGACGTCGCCCCGCCGACCCGGGTGCACGCCATCGTGCTGGTCTCCAAGCTGCACAAGCCCGCGCTGCGCGCCCTCGCGTACGCCCAGCTGTCCCGGGCGCACGCCCTGGAGGCCGTCACCGTCAACGTCGACCCGGTCGACACCGCGGCGCTCCGCAAGGAGTGGGACGAGCGCGGCATCGACGTGCCGCTGAAGGTCCTCGACTCGCCGTACCGGGAGATCACCGGCCCGGTCCTCGAGTACGTGAAGAACCTGCGCCGCGACAGCCCGCGCGACGTGGTCGCGGTCTACATCCCCGAGTACGTGGTCGGCCACTGGTACGAGCACCTGCTGCACAACCAGAGCGCGCTGCGGCTCAAGGGACGACTGCTGTTCAAGCCCGGTGTGATGGTGACATCCGTACCCTGGCAGTTGGAGTCCTCGGAGCGGCGCAAGGCGCCCAAGGCGTGGTCCGCGCCCGGCGCGGTGCGCCGCGGTGAGCCCCGTCCGCGACGCGGGCAGGCTCCCGGGGAGTCCCGGGTCGGCCAGGACGACGCCGCGCCGCGCGACTGAGCGGCGCAGCCCGTCCGGCCTCCCGATGGCCTTCAACGGGCCCGTGGCGGACCTTCCCGGTCCGCCGCGGGCCGCCGTGTTCTCCACCGTCCGACCTCTGCCGTCCGTATCGCGTAAGGAAGCTCCCCGTGACCCGCAACAACCCGCCCCGCTCCTCCGGTCGCCAGGGCCGCCCCGGCCGCACGTCCGGCGCCAAGCCCGGGCAGGTGGCGCACCCGCGCTGGAGCAGCCGGCCCGCCCGGCCGGAGGCCACCGACCGCGAGGGCAACACCGCCCGCAGCCTGCCGCCGGTGCCGGGGGAGCGGCGACCCGCCGAGGAGCGGCCGGTGCCCGTGAAGGCGGCCAAGCCGGCGAAGACGGCCAAGGCGGCGAAGACGGCCAAGGCGGCGAAGGACGCGAAGGGCGAGGGCCCGCGGGCGAAGAAGGCCGACCGGCAGGGGCGCAAGCCCGGTGCGGTGCGGGCGCCGAAGGCGCTGCGGCCCGCCCAGCCGGCGATGCGGCAGCCGTCCGGGGACCCGCTGGTCGGCGAGCGCTACGAGGTCGAGGTCGGGCCGGTCGCGCACGGCGGGCACTGCGTGGCCCGGCACGAGGGCCGGGTGCTGTTCGTCCGGCACGCGCTGCCCGGCGAGCGGGTGATCGCGCAGGTCACCGACGGCACCACCACCTCCCGCTTCCTGCGGGCCGACGCGGTGGAGGTGCTGGAGCCCGCCAAGGAGCGGATCGAGGCCCCCTGCCCGTTCGCCGGCCCCGGCAAGTGCGGCGGCTGCGACTGGCAGCACGTCACCCCCGGCGGGCAGCGCAAGCTCAAGGGCGCGGTGCTCACCGAGCAGCTCGCCAAGCTGGCCGGCCTCACCCCCGAGGAGGCCCGCTGGGACGGCTCGGTCGAGCCGATCGGCGGCAAGCTCCAGGCGGGCGAGGTCCCGGCCTGGCGCACCCGCGTCCAGTACGCCGTCGACGAGGAGGGCACCGTCGGCCTGCGCAAGCACCGCTCGCACGACATCCAGCCGATCGACCGCTGCCTGATCGCCGCGCCCGGCGTCACCGAGCTCGGCATCGAGTCCCGCGACTGGACCGGCGTCGCCGCGGTCGAGGCGATCGCCGCGTCCGGCTCCTCGGACCGGCAGGTGATCCTGCGGCCGCGGCCCGGCGAGCAGCTGCCGCTGGTCGAACTCGACCGGGAGACCTCGATCGCCCGGATCGACGAGCAGGACCTCTTCCACCGCGTCCACGGCCGCACCTTCGTCCGCGAGCGCGCCGCCGGCCGCACCTGGCGGGTCTCCAACGGCGGCTTCTGGCAGATCCACCCCGAGGCCCCCGACACCCTGGTCGACGCCGTGCTGGCCGGCCTCGACCCGCAGTGGGGCGAGAACGCCCTCGACCTGTACTGCGGCGTCGGCCTGTTCGCCGGCGCGCTCGCCGAGCGGGTCGGCGAGGACGGCGCGGTGCTCGGCATCGAATCCGGCAAGCAGGCCGTGATCGACGCCCGGCACAACCTTGCCGCGCTGGAGAACGTCCGGATCGAGTGCGACAAGGTCGAGACCCTGCTGCCCCGCACCGGCATCACCTCCACCGACCTGATCGTCCTCGACCCCCCGCGGGCCGGCGCCGGCCGCGACACCGTCGCCCACCTCTGCTCGCTCGCCGCCCGCCGCATCGCCTACGTCGCCTGCGACCCCGCCGCCCTCGCCCGCGACCTCGCCTTCTTCCGCGAGGGCGGCTACCGCCCGGTCTCGCTGCGCGCGTTCGACCTCTTCCCGATGACCCACCACTTCGAGTGCGTGGCCATCCTGGAGCCGGTCGCCGACCGCGACTGACCGGCCCAACCACTCGGACGGGCGCGGGAGTTCCTCTCCCGCGCCCGTCCGGCGTTTCCGGGACCGGCCATTTCGCTCGGGGGGATGGCGTGAAGATCCGGTGGGAGTACCATCCTCGGAACGTGGGAGGCATGTGACGCTGCACACATGCCGATCGTCGTACTCCGGAGGGGGAGGCCGTGCATCAGCTGACCAAGGGTGCCAATGTCGCACTGTTCGCCGAGGGTGGGGAGCCCGGGCCGGTCACGGTGGCCCTGAGCTGGTCCGATCCCACCGGCACTGGAGACGCCGACGTTTCGGTGCTGCTGCTCGGCGAGGACGGGAAGGTGCGCGAGGACGCCGACTTTCTCTTCTACAACTGCCCGGCCACGCCCGACGGTTCGGTGCAGCTGCTGGGCAAGGCGCCTACCGGCAGCGGTTCCCAGGACCGGATCCTGCTCGACCTCGGCGCGCTGCCCGCCGACGTGCACCGGGCAGTGCTGGCGGCCAGCCGCTACGCCGGGGCCACCTTCGGCGACCTGGCCGAACTCCGACTCGCGCTGCTGGACGGCAGTGGCGAGACGCTGGTGTGCTTCGACATTCCCGACGCGGGGGAGGAGACCGCGTTCGTCTTCGGCGAGCTGTACCGGCGCGCCGGCGAGTGGAAGTTCCGGGCCGTCGGCCAGGGCTACCGCTCCGGCCTCGGCGGCCTCGCCGGTGACTTCGGGATCAGTGTCGACCAGGGTGAGGAGACCGAGGAGGTGACGGCTGCCGAGGAGCCGGAACCCTCAGCTGTCGCCGAGGCCGCGACGGCCGACCGGGCGCCGGAGCCGGCGGCCGCTCCGAAGCGCGCGGTGCGCACCGCCAAGAAGCGGGTGACCCTGCCGAAGGCGGTCAAGGTCGACCTGGCCGACCATCCGTCCTGGCGGCACGCCCGATTGTTCTCCGTCGCGGGTCTGAAGAACGAGCTGGACCGGGAGAACCGGGCCACCGCCACCCTGCTGTCGGTGATGGCCGAGGTGCCCGAATTCGGCCGGCGGATCACCGCGATGTTCAGTGCGCCCGCCGGCGTCGTGCAGACCTTCACCGAGACCAGCTTCAAACACGGCGATGGCACGGTCCGCCCCGACGGCACGATCCGGGTGAGCCGGGCCGGGAAGATCTGGACTGCTCTGGTGGAGACCAAGACCGGCGGCAGTCCGTTGAAGTCCGAGCAGGTCCAGGCATATCTGGACGTCGCCCAGCGGCACGGGTACGAGACGGTCATCACGCTCTCCAACGATCTCGCGTTGGACGGCGAACCGCCGGTGACGGTGGACCGGCGGCGGGCCCGGAAGGTCGCGCTGCGGCACGTGTCCTGGGCGGAGGTGGCTCACGAGGCGCACCTGCTGTGCCACCACGACGGGGTGGTGAACCCGGCGCATGCCTGGTTGCTGAGCGAGTTCCTGCACTACCTGCGGCACGAGAACTCCGGTTGCCACGGCTTCCAGAACATGGGCCCGACCTGGGTGACGGTCCGCAACGCGATCTCCGAGGGCACCCTGCGGCCCGGAGACCGCAACGCCCTGCGGGTGGTGGAGAACTGGGAGCGCCTCACCCGCCAGCTCTGCCTGCGTCTGGGCGGCGAACTCGGCGTACCCGTCTCTCCGGTGCTGCGCGGCAAGCGGCGCACTGAGCCGGCGGTGCGCCGGGCCCAGGCGGTCGAGGAGCTGGCGGCGAGCGGGCAGATGCGGGCCGAGCTGGCGATTCCCGGTCAGCCCGGCCCGATCACGCTGGAGGCCGACCTGCGAACGGGCCGGATCGAGACCGCAGTCGAGGTGGCCGCCCCCGAGCGGTCCCGGGCGCTGACCAGGGTCCAGTGGCTGCTGCGGCAGCTTGCCGACTCGCCCGCAGAACTGCGCATCGAGGTACTCGCTGCGGACGGCGGACCAGGGCCGTGCGAACTGCTGCGTGCCCTGCGGGTCGAGCCCGGTCTGCTGGTGCCCACGGACGGCACGGAGATCCACCGGTTCCGGCTGACCCTGGCCTCCGGCATGGGTACCAGGCGCGGCACGGAGGAGACCGGGTTCATCCGCAGCGTGGACGCCGTGGTCGACCGCTTCCTGAACGAGGTCGTCCGAGTGCTGAAGCCCGCCGAGTAGGCACCGACTTCGGCCGCAGTGCAGCCCGCGTGGGACCTCGGTGCCGTGCCCGGTTTTCGCGGGGGCGTGGGCGGACAGGGTTGGGGGAGTGGGGGTGCGGCCGGTTTGCGCCCTTGTTGTGCTAGCACCTCGGCGCTAGCGTGAAGTATGGCCAAGAAGCAGCTGAACGTCAGGGTGGATGCGACCACCGCCGAGATGGCCCGCGAGCGGGCCGAACAGCAGGGGATCAGCATGAACCAGTACATCGAGCGCCTGGTGCAGCAGGACATGGGCGAGGCGGGGCGCAACTTCGTGGATGCCGCGGCGCAGTTCATGAAGGAGCACGAGGCGGCGTTCCTCGCCGAGTTCGGGTCGCCGAGCGAACTCCAGGACGTGCGCCGTTGAAACTTGAGGTCGACCTCTCGTGGCTGCTCATGACCGCCGAGCAGTACACGCCCGGTGACCCGCAGGTCACCGACTACGGATCGCTGCTCGCGGCGATCACCAGGCACCAGGCCGAGATCTTCGACATCGCCGTCTACCCGGAGCCGCAGGACCGGGCGGCGGCGCTGATGCACCAGCTGATCCGGGTT
This sequence comes from Kitasatospora sp. NPDC004531, assembly GCF_053602195.1. Classification (NCBI taxonomy): domain Bacteria; kingdom Bacillati; phylum Actinomycetota; class Actinomycetes; order Kitasatosporales; family Streptomycetaceae; genus Kitasatospora; species Kitasatospora sp. NPDC004531. The sequence goes on from NZ_JBSGDD010000002.1 coordinate 17,828, forward strand.
CCGGCGCTGGAGCGCAACAACGAGCTGTTCGCCACCGCCGTGGCCTACGCGTACCTGGTGGCCAGCGGCTGCCGGGTGGCGACCACCGCGCGGGAGGTGCGCAGCCTGGCCCGGGCGATCCGGGAGGGCAAGCTCGGCATCACGGGCGTGGCGGAGCGGCTGGCCATGTGGGTGGTGGACGAGTCGGAGGAGGAAGAGGTCGGCGACGACGGCGACGAGTGAGCCGTCGGCACGGTCGATCCGCAGGTCAGGGGCCGGGAGAGCGACGAGGCGTCCCCAGCCGGGATACCCTCGACGTTCCCCCGGCCCCTGACGATCCCGCGAGGATGCGACCGAGTTGCTGCAGGACATCGAGCCCTACCTGGTCTGCCCGCACTGCGCCCGCCCACTGACCCTGGACGGCCGCACCCTGCGCTGTGCGCAGGGCCACAGCTTCGACCAGGCCCGGCAGGGCTACGTCAGCCTGCTGGCCGGCGACGCGAAGGCGGGCACCGCCGACACCGCGGAGATGGTCGCCGCCCGCGGCGAGTTCCTGGCGGCGGGCCACTACCGGCCGCTGGAGGAGGCGCTGGCCGGGGCGGCCGCCGAGGTCGCGGCGGACACCGGCCTGGTGGCCGACCTGGGCGCGGGCACCGGCCACTACCTGGCGCGGGTGCTCCAGGCGCGGCCCGGCGCGGCCGGCGCCGCCCTCGACCTGTCGAAGTACGCGCTGCGGCGGGCCGCGAAGGCGCACCCGAGGATTGGCGCGGTGGTGTGCGACGCGTGGCGCCCGCTCCCGCTGCGGGACGCCGCGGCGGACGTGCTGCTGAACGTCTTCGCGCCGCGCAACGGCCCGGAGATGCGGCGGGTGCTGCGCCCCGGCGGCCGGCTGCTGGTGGCCGCGCCGACCTCCCGCCACCTGCGGGAACTGGTGGGTGCGCTGGGCCTGCTGTCGGTGGACGAGGACAAGGACCGGCGGATCGAGGAGAAGCTCGGCCCGTGGTTCGCGCCGGTGGGGCGCACGGAGGTGGAGTTCACGCTGCGGCTGTCGCGGGCGGACGCCGCCGCGGTGGTCGGGATGGGCCCGAGCGCCTGGCACACCGACCGGGCCGCGCTGGCCGCCGCGCTGGACGGGCTGCCGGAGCCCGTGGAGGTCACCGGATCGGTGCGGATCACCGCGTACGAGTGACATGCCGTCGGGGCCGGGCGACGGTTGGGACTCGAAGGGGTGAAAGGCCGTCAGGAGAGACGTTTCTCCAGCTCACTGCGGGCCTAAAGTGCTCGGGGTGACCAGCGAAGCCCCCTTGGCCCCGCCCGCGCTCGGCTCACCCGAGCGTTCCTCCGTCCAACCGGGCCGGCGCCCGCCCGCGGAGTCCGCGCCCCTGGTGAAGCGCCCGACCGTCGAGGAACTGCGGCTGACGTCCTTCAAGTCCTACCGGCGCGCCACCCTGCCGCTGTCGCCGCTGACCGTCCTGCACGGCCCGTCCGGGGCGGGCAAGTCCAACGCACTGGACGCGCTCGGCGTGCTCTCCCGGCTCGCCCACGGCGAGGAGATCAGACCCTCGCTGGACGGCATCGGCGGCATCGGCGGCCCGCTCGCCGTCCCCGTCCGCGGCGGGCTGATCGGCTGCGTCCCGCACGGCCGCAACGCCATCATCCTGGGATGCACCGTCCGCACCGGCGTCGGGCAGGTCCGGCTCGAAGTGGTGGTGCGCACCGACGAACGCGTCCGGATCGCCCGCGAATGGCTCACCCTGGACGGCCGGACCCTGATGGAGACCGGCGAACAGGACCTCGCCCGCGGCCGGGTCAACGTCACCTGGCACAACGACTCCCGGCAGGGCGACATCCGCGCACCGCTGTCCAGCAGCAGCCTGATCACCGCCCAACTGCCGCTCAGGGTGGCCGGATCGTCCAACGGCGAACGCAAGGTGGTGGCCGCCTCCGAACAGCTGCTCACCGCGCTCCGCGAGGTGTTCGTCCTGCACCCGGTGCCCGCCGCGATGCGCGGCTGGGCCCGACCCGAACCGCAGGCCCGGCTGCTCGGCACCGCCGCCAACATCTCCGCCGTCCTCGGCCGACTCAAGCACGAGTGCCAGCGCCGCTGGGCCCGCCTGCTGCGCACCGTCCAGGCCGCCGCACCGCACCCGCTGCTCGGCCTGGACGTTGCCCGGCGCGGCGAGGGCGCGCACCAGCCGATGATCGCCGTCTTCGACGAGGGCGTGCTCGGCCGCACTGGCGCCGACCAGGCCTCCGACGGGATGCTGCGGCTGCTCGCCTTCGCCGCCGTGCTGCTCACCGGCGCGGACGTCATCGACGTCGACCCGGCCGCCGAAGTGCCGGACGCGCACCGGCAGTTGGTCCTCCTCGCCGAGGACCTCGGGGCGGGCCTGGCCGCCGAGCAGGTCGCCACGCTGCTGCGGCTGGCCCGCGAAGTCACCGGCAAGGGCGACATCCGGCTGCTCGCCACCCTGCAGGAGCCCGGGCCCGCGCTCGGCCTGGACGGCGTCGAACTCGTCGAGTGCCGGCGCGATCCGGCCACCGGCCGCAGCCTGCTGCGCCGCAGCGAACCCGCCGCCCGGGTGCCCGTCCAGGGCGCCGCGCGCGACGAGGCCGCAGTGGTAGACCTGGGGGAATGAATGACGATCTGACGGTGCCCGAACTCCAGCGGCGACTGGCCGAGTTCGCGGCCGCCCGGAACTGGCAGCCGTTCCACACCCCGAAGAACCTGGCCTCGGCGCTGAGCGTCGAGGCCGGTGAACTGCTGGAGATCTTCCAGTGGTTGACGCCCGAGCAGGCCGGCGCGGTGATGGCCGAGGCGGACACGGCGCACCGGGTCCGGGACGAGGTCGCCGACGTGCTGGCCTACCTGTTGCAGCTGTGCACCGTGCTGGAGGTGGACCCGCTGCGGGCGCTGGCGGAGAAGATCGAGCGCAACGAGAGCCGGTTCCCGGCAGCGTGAGGTTGTTCCCGACGGGAGGGGAAATCATCCGGTTTTCCCTCCTGCGGGGGACCCGGGTTGTCCACAGGGCGGGGTTTTCCACAGGCGCGGCGAATGCGCTGGGACCGCGCGGCCGAGGGCGGCACGCTGAACCCCTGACCGACCGCCGAACGACGGCGGCGGCGACCGAGGGAGCGCGCACCGTGGACGCACTGCGACTGATCAAGACCGTCCGGCAGGGCATGGCCGAGGCCGTGGAGGCGGGCGACATCCTGCACCGGGCCTGGCAGTCCGGGCTGCTCACCGAGGCCGTCGGGGCGCGGATCGCCGACCACGACGGCGAGGAGTCGGCCACTCTCGGGCAGCTGCTCGCGGAGGCCGGCGGGCACACCGCGAACTGCCTGAGACAACCGTCCGACCGGGGCCCCGACGGGCTCGGCGAGGTCCTGGGCGGCGTGCTGCGCGGGCCTGCGGCCGGCGGGGCGGCCGGCGGGGTCGGCGGCTGGTCCGGGCCGGGGCTGGTGTCGCGGCTCACCGAGCTCGGCGAGCTGGAGCCCGTCCTGACGGAGCTTGCCGGGCTGCTGGCGGAGGCCGCCGAGAGCCTGGTGGTGCTGGCCTGCGGCGCGGAGACCGAAAGCCTGTACTGGACGTGCGTCGACGGGCTCGACGCGAGCTCCGAATGCCGGGATCTGGTCGCCGAGCTGCTGCGCGAGCAGCAGCGGGTGACGGCGGCCGACCCGGCGTCACCCGAGGGCGCGGGAACGCCCTCGCCGGACGAGGGAACGCCGGTGGAGGGCCTGGAAACGCCGTCGGAGGACGCAGGCGCGCCACCGGAGGCGGCGGAGGGAGGGAGCGCGGTGCCGGGCGGGGCCCGGCGGGAGGAGCCGAGGCTCGTGGTCCCGCTGGGCCCGCCGGTCCCGGTGGCGTGCGCTCAGTCGCGGGCCGAGTCGTCCGGCTCGCTCCGGGGTGCGGGTGCGGTGTCCCGCAGGTCGGAGTCGAGTCCGGCCAGGTCGGTGTTGATCGCGGCGAGCAGCTCCTGCATCTGCTCCAGCAGCGACTTGGTGGTGACGGGCGCGCCGCCCGTGGGGGTGCCCGTGGTGGGCGGCTCGGTCCAGGGCTCGGACATGAGGGGGCCCCTTCAGCTCGGTGGTGCGGGGTGAAGCGCCGGGGGGTCGACGCCGCCGGTCCAACGAGCCCCCTGCGCACGCGGTCACCCCGGACCACCCGTAGCGGTCCAACCGCGGTGCCCGGTCAGCCCCAGGGGTGAGCCGAGTTTGCGAGCCCGGCCCCCGCTCGGCTACAGCGCCGAGCGGGGAGGCTCCGTCGTCGTTCGGCACGACGCGGCTGCCGAACGGTCACCTCGGAAGGAGATCAGTTGTGCGAGTGCAGATCCGCGTTCAGGCCGCCCCACGAACCGCTGCGGGCGATCACCTCGACCGCGCCGGACTGCGAGTTGCGCCGGAACAGCAGGTTGTCCTGGCCGGACAGGTCCACGGCCTTCGCCACCGTGCCGTCCGGGGCGGTGACCCGGGTGCCGGCGGTGACGTACAGGCCGGCCTCCACCACGCAGTCGTTGCCCAGCGAGATGCCGATGCCCGCGTTGGCGCCCAGCAGGCAGCGCTCGCCCACCGAGACGACCTGCTTGCCGCCACCGGACAGCGTGCCCATGATCGAGGCGCCGCCGCCGATGTCGCTGTGGTCGCCGACCACCACGCCCGCGCTGATCCGGCCCTCGACCATCGAGGTGCCCAGGGTGCCGGCGTTGAAGTTGACGAAGCCCTCGTGCATCACGGTGGTGCCCTCGGCCAGGTGCGCACCGAGGCGGACGCGGTCGGCGTGCGCGATGCGCACCCCGCTCGGCGCCACGTAGTCGGTCATCCGCGGGAACTTGTCGATGCCGTACACGGCGAGCTGCCCGCCCTGGGCACGCACCGCCAGCCGGGCCTGCTCCACGTTGCCCACCGGCACCGGGCCGATCGACGTCCAGGCGACGTTCGCCAGCAGGCCGAAGACGCCGTCCAGGTTCTGGCCGTGCGGCTTCACCAGGCGGGAGGAGAGCAGGTGCAGTCGCAGGTAGACGTCGTGCGCGTCCAGCGGCTTCTCGTCCAGGGAGGAGATCACGGTGCGCACCGCCACCACCTCGACGCCGCGCCGCGCGTCGGCGCGCAGCGCCTCGGAGGCGCCCGGGCCGATCTCCCGCTCGGCCTCCTCGGCGCTCAGCCGGACAGTGCCGGACGGGCCGGGGGCGGCGGCCAACTCGGGCGCGGGGAACCAGGTGTCGAGGACGGTGCCGTCGGCGGCGATGGTCGCCAGGCCGGCGGCCACCGCACCGTTCGTGGAAGTGGAGGTCTCTGCAGTCACATCCCGCACGTTAACCAATCGGGGCAAGCCCTGACCAACACGCTCACCGGACGGACAAAACCGGATGCCCCCGAACAAGATCAACAGTCATACTCGGCCGGGTGTTCGTATCGATATCCACCACCGGCACCGCCGAGAACCCTGCCTCCGACCTGGGCTTCCTGCTGCACAAGCACCCCGACAAGGTGCAGCGGTTCGCCACGGCGCACGGCACCGCGCACGTCTTCTACCCCGAGTCCGGTGAGCAAGCGTGCACCGCCGCGCTGCTGCTGGAGATCGACCCGGCGGCGCTGCTGCGCCACGGCCGCGGCAAGGGCCGATCCGGTTCGCCCGACCTGGCGCTCGCCGAGTACGTCAACGACCGGCCGTACGCCGCGTCCTCGCTGCTCGCGGTGGCGCTGCGCACGGTGTTCCGGTCCGCGATGAAGGGCGAGTGCACGATCCGCCCCGAACTGCCCGGCCGCGCGCTGCCGTTGCGGATCGAGCTGCCCGCCGTCCCGGTGGCCGGCGGCGGACCGGCCCTGGTGGAGCAGCTGTTCGCCCCACTGGGCTGGCAGGTTCAGGCGACACCCGTTCCGCTGGACGAGGCCTTCCCCGAGTGGGGCGACTCCCGGTACGTACGGCTCGAACTCACCGGCACGCTGCGGCTCGCCGACGCCCTGCAGCACCTGTACGTGCTGCTGCCGGTGCTGGACGGCGCCAAGCACTACTGGGTCGCGCCCGACGAGGTCGACAAGCTGTTGGCGGCCGGCCAGGGCTGGCTCGCCGACCACCCCGAACGCGCCCTGATCGCCCGCCGCTACCTGTCCCGCCGCTGGTCGCTGACCCGGCGCGCGATGGAACGCCTCGCCCTTGCGCGGCTCGCCGAGGCCGACGACCGCGAGGCCGAAGAGCTCGACAACGCCGTTCCCGACGTCCCGGAGGAGGTGGACGCCATCGACCCGACCGCCGACCCGCTTACCGGCCCGACCGCCGACAGCTCGGCCGGGGAGGCGGCGACTTCGCCGCCGGAGGCACCGGGCACCGCTTCGGGGCCGGAGCCGGGACCGGGGCCGGGGCCGGATTCCGTCGGCCCGTCCGAGCCGGCCGCCGAGCGCGGTGGGTCGCTGGCCTCCCGGCGGCGCACGGCGATCCTGGCCGCGCTGGCCCGTACCGGCGCCGCCCGGGTGCTCGATCTGGGCTGCGGCCAGGGCGAGTTGGTGGGCGCGCTGCTCAAGGAGCCCCGGGTGAGCGAGGTGCTGGGGGTGGACGTGTCCTCCCGGGCGCTGACGATCGCGGCCCGCCGGTTGCACCTGGACCGGATGTCGGAGCGTCAGGCGAGCCGGGTGCGGTTCGTCCAGGGCGCGCTGACGTACACCGACGCCCGGCTGAAGGGCTACGACGCGGCGGTGCTGTGCGAGGTCATCGAGCACCTCGACCTGCCCCGGCTGCCCGCGCTGGAGTACGCCGTGTTCGGCGCGGCCCGGCCCGCCGCGGTCGTGGTCACCACGCCGAACGCCGAGTACAACGTGCGCTGGGAGAGCCTGCCTGCCGGGCACCTGCGGCACGGCGACCACCGGTTCGAGTGGAGCCGCGCCGAGTTCACCGCCTGGGCGGAGCAGGTGGCCGACAGCTACGGCTACACGGTCGCGTTCGAGCCGGTCGGCCCGCTCGATCCCGAGGTCGGCGCACCCACCCAGCTCGCCCACTTCCGCCTCGCCGAGCCCGCCACCACCGAACAGACCGCCCCTGACGCGGCCGCCACCACCGAACAGGCCGCCCCCGCCGCCACCAGCACCGACACCCCGTCGACCGACCCCGCCCTCGAAGGGAGCGCGAACCGATGACCACCGAAATCTCCGGTGCCGAGACCCCCGGGGCCGGCGCCCCGGCCGGCCGACGCCTCCCCGTCACCGATGTCTCGCTGGTGGTGCTGATCGGCAGCACCGGCTCCGGCAAGTCCACCTTCGCCAGGAAGCACTTCCTGCCCACCCAGGTGGTCTCCTCCGACTACTGCCGGGGGCTGGTGTCCGACGACGAGAACGACCAGTCCGCCTCGGCCGACGCCTTCGACGTGCTGCACTACATCGTCGGCAAGCGGCTCGCGGCCGGGCGGCTCACCGTGGTCGACGCCACCAACGTCCAGCAGGACGCCCGCCGCGCGCTGATCGCCCTCGCCCGGGAGCACCACGTGCTGCCGATCGCGATCGTGCTCGACGTGCCCGGCGAGGTGTGCGCCGAACGCAACCGCGCCCGCCCGGACCGGCAGATGCCGCCGCACGTGATCCAGCGCCACCAGCGCGACCTGCGGCGCTCGTTGCGCGGCCTGGAGCGCGAGGGCTTCCGCAAGGTGCACCTGCTGCGCGGGGTGGAGGAGATCGAGCGGGCCGAGATCGTCCCGGAGAAGCGGTACAACGACCTGCGGCACCTGACCGGCCCGTTCGACATCGTCGGCGACATCCACGGCTGCCGCTCCGAACTGGAGACCCTGCTCGGCCGGCTCGGCTACGCGATCACCCGCGACGAACAGGGCCGTCCGGTCGACGCCGCGCACCCCGAGGGCCGCACCGCCGTGTTCGTCGGCGACCTGGTCGACCGCGGCCCCGACAGCCCGGGCGTGCTGCGCCTGGTGATGGGCATGGTCGCGGCCGGCCACGCCCTCTGCGTGCCCGGAAACCACGAGAACAAGCTCGGCCGCTGGATGGACGGCCGGAAGGTCACCGTCTCGCACGGCCTGCAGGAGACCATCGACCAGCTGTCCGGCGAGAGCGAGGAGTTCCGCGCCCAGGTGCGGGCGTTCATGCGCGGCCTGGTCAGCCACTACCTGCTGGACGGCGGCGCGCTGGTGGTCTGCCACGCCGGCCTGCCCGAGAAGTTCCACGGCCGCGCCTCCGGCCGGGTCCGCTCGCACGCGCTGTACGGCGACACCACCGGCGAGACCGACGAGTACGGTCTGCCGGTGCGCTACCCGTGGGCCGAGGAGTACCGGGGCCGCGCCCTGGTGGTCTACGGCCACACCCCGGTGCCGGTGGCGAGCTTCCTCAACAACACCATCTGCCTGGACACCGGCTGCGTCTTCGGCGGCGACCTCACCGCGCTGCGCTACCCGGAGCGGGAGATCGTCGGCGTGCCCGCCGAGCAGGAGTGGTACGAGCCGGTCCGCCCGCTGCGCGGCGACGCGCCCGGCGGCCGGGAGGGCCGTCCGCTGGACCTCGCCGACGTGGTCGGCCGCCGCGTGGTGGAGACCGGCACCCTCGGCAACGTCGCCGTCCGGGAGGAGAACGCCGCCGCCGCGCTGGAGGTGATGAGCCGCTTCGCGCTCGACCCCAGGCTGCTCGCCTACCTGCCGCCGACCATGGCGCCCTCGCCGACCTCCCGCCGCGAAGGCTTCCTGGAACACCCGGAGGAGGCGTTCCTCGCCTACCGGCACGACGGGGTGCGGCAGGTGATCTGCGAGGAGAAGCACATGGGCTCGCGCGCCGTCGTCCTGGTCGCCCGGGACGAGGCCGCACTCGACAAGCGCTTCGGCCTGTCCGGCCCGGGCGCGATCTGGACCAGGACCGGCCGCGCCTTCCTGTCCGACGAGCAGCTCACCGGCGCGATACTCGACCGGCTCCGGGCCGCCGCCGAGCAGTCCGGCCTGTTCGACGAACTCGACACCGGCTGGCTGCTGTTGGACGCCGAGCTGATGCCCTGGTCGCTGAAGGCCGTCGAGCTGCTGCGCCGCCAGTACGCCGCCGTCGGCGCGGCCGCCGGCGCCGCCCTGCCCGTCGCGCTGGACGCCCTCGCCAAGGCCGCCGCGCGCGGGCTGGACGTGACGGAGCTGACCGGCCGGCAGCAGGAGCGCGCCGCCGACGCGCTGGCCTTCACCGACGCGTACCGGCGCTACTGCTGGCCGACCGAGGGCCTCGACGGCATCCGGCTGGCGCCGTTCCAGCTGCTCGCCGCCGAGGGCGCCAACCTGGCGCTGCGCCCGCACACCGAGCACCTCGACCTGATCGACCGCCTGGTGGCCGCCGACACGCGGCTCGCGGCGGAGGCCGACGGCGCCGCCCCGCTGCTGCACCGCACCGGGCGGATGCTGGTCGACACCGAGGACGAGTCCTCGGTGGCCGCCGCCGTCGCCTGGTGGGAGGAGCTGACCGGCGCGGGCGGCGAGGGCCTGGTGGTCAAGCCGGTCGAGGCGCTGCACCGCACCAGTGGCGGGCGTCCGGTCCAGCCCGGCCTGAAGGTCCGCGGCCGCGAGTACCTGCGGATCATCTACGGCCCGGACTACACCCGGCAGCTGGACCGACTCCGCCAGCGCTCCCTCGGCCACAAGCGCTCGCTCGCCCTGCGCGAGTACGCCCTCGGCCTGGAGGCCCTCGACCGCCTGGCAGCCGGCGAGCCCCTCTGGCGGGTGCACGAGGCGGTGTTCGCCGTCCTGGCCCTGGAGTCCGAGCCGGTCGACCCCCGCCTCTGACCCCGAGGCCCACGTCCCGAGCCCCGTGGCCCGAGGTCGCGGGGCCGGGGCTCGGCTCCGGAGCGGGACGGACCGCAAAGCTGTTGCATGATTATTCGACGACTCGTATACACTTCCTGTCTCAGTCCGTTGACCGACCCAGGAGACCGGTATGGCGTTCAACCTCCGGAACAGGCACTTCCTCAAGGAGACCGACTTCACTCCCCAGGAGTTCCGTCACCTGGTCGATCTCGCGGCGCAGCTGAAGGCGGCCAAGTATGCCGGGACGGAGCAGCCGCGGCTGCGGGGGAAGAACATCGCGCTGATCTTCGCCAAGACCTCCACCCGGACGCGTTGTGCGTTCGAGGTGGCGGCGCACGATCAGGGGGCGTCCACCACTTATCTGGACCCGGCGGGGTCGCAGATGGGGCACAAGGAGTCGGTCAAGGACACCGCCCGGGTGCTGGGGCGGATGTTCGACGGCATCGAGTACCGGGGCGACGGCCAGGCGATCGTCGAGGAGCTGGCCGCCCACGCGGGCGTGCCGGTGTGGAACGGTCTGACCGACGAGTGGCACCCGACCCAGATGCTGGCCGACGTGCTCACCATCCAGGAGCACTCCACCAAGCCGCTGAACGAGACCACCCTGGTCTACCTCGGTGACGCCCGCTCCAACATGGGCAATTCGCTGCTGGTCACCGGCGCGCTGCTGGGCATGGACATCCGGATCGTCGCCCCGGCGCAGCTGTGGCCGTCGGAGGAGGTCCAGAAGGCGGCGCACGCGCTGGCCGAGGCCAGTGGCGCCCTGATCACGCTGACCGAGGACGTGGCGGCGGGCGTGGCGGGGGCGGACTTCCTGTACACCGACGTCTGGGTGTCGATGGGCGAGCCCAAGGAGGTGTGGGCCGAGCGGATCGCGCTGCTGAAGCCCTACCAGGTCTCCATGGACACGGTGCGCGCCACCGGGAACCCGGCGGTCAAGTTCCTGCACTGCCTGCCCGCGTACCACGACCTCGGCACCGAGATCGGCCGCCAGATGTTCGAACTCACCGGCATGGCCGAGCTGGAGTGCACCGACGAACTCTTCGAGTCGGCGCACTCCGTGGTCTTCGACCAGGCCGAGAACCGCCTGCACACCATCAAGGCCGTGATGGTGGCGACCCTCGGCTCCTGAGAGGGACGCAGAGCCGGAAGATCAGAAGTCGACGTCGACACAGCCCACCCGGTCGGCGGCGGCGTGCGAGCCGGCGTCGGGGCCGGCGTGCAGCACCAGGGAGTGCGCGCCGTCGGGCCGGAACGTCCAGGGGACGGCCGCCGAGGCGTCGCCGGACCCGCCGGGGTCGGTGCGCACCGTCATCCGCACCTCGTTGTCCTCGGCGGTCGAGCCCGCCACGTGCTGGTAGTGCGGGCCGGACGCCGCCGGGTCGGTGCCGCAGTAGCCGGTGTGCACGTGGGCCGGGAACTCGTGCGGGCCGGCCACGCCGGCGAGCTCCACCGAGACCACCGTGCGGCCCGCGTCGCGGTGGACGGTGACCCGTACCTGCGCGCCGTACGGCACCAGGTCGGGTGCGTGGGTGATCGCCTTGGCGGCGACGATGCCGTTGGCCCGGTCGAACTGGGCGTCCACCACTTGGTCGGGGACGGCCGAGGCGGGCGCCCCGACCGGCCCGGGGGCGCTGGACGGGCCGATCGGCAGCAGGGTGAGCGGCACCAGCAGTGCGCCGGCGGCGGAGGGCAGGGACATCGCGGACCTTCCGACGGGGGGTCAGGGAACACCGCCCACCGTGGCCGCCGGTCACCCCGCCGCGCACGCCGCCGTGCCGCAGCACCGCCCGCAGTCACCCGTACGGGAACGCCGCGGCCGCGCCCGCGCCCGCAGCACCGGAAGCGGCGGCCCGTCGTAGGGCGCCCGCCGGCGGGCCCGCCGCCCGGCACCCGTCAGTCGCCGCCCGTGATGCCGCGGATCTCGCAGCGCGGCCCGCTGGCGCGCATCAGGCGCAGGTCGGCGGTGATCAGCGGCGCGCCGCAGTGTTCGGCGACCGCGACGTAGGCGGCGTCGTCGGGGGTCAGGTTGTCCTTGAGTTCCCAGATCCGGCCGAGCAGCGGGGCGACCTCCACCTTGCGGATCGTCAACTCCGGTAGCCGGAGGGCGATCTGGGCCGCCTGCTCGGCGGTGACCTGCTTGGCGAGGTAGAGCCCGCGCAGCGACTGCATCACCTCGACCAGCACGTGCTCGGGCGCGACCCAGTCGGGGTCGGCGGCCAGTGCGGCCCGGGCGGCGGCCCCTCGCGGGCCCTGGTCGGCGAGCGAGAGCACCACTGCGGAAGCGTCCACCACGATCACCCGCCCACGGTAGCCCGACCGCGTGCCGCGCCGGGGCGCGGGGGTGCCCGAACCACCGTCCCCAGCAGGCGGATCGCTACTGCCCGGTCCCCCCGCGCACCGCCGGGCCGGTACCCGCACCCACTCCCGCGTCCACACCCAGCCCCGCCCACGAGCCCGGGCCGGAGCCCGCACCGGAGCCCGTATCCGGGCCCACCCCCGCCCCCGTCCACGAGGCCGGCGTCTCGACCGCCCGGCCCGCGCCCGGCTGTCCGGACATCGAGGACGGCTGCCCGGGCACCGCGGTCGGCGGGCCGCCCCGGACGGAGAGGTCCTTCAGCCGCCGCTCGGCGTTCCTGGCCTCCTCCGGGGTGATGAAGGGCTGCCACGCCGGATCGAGCGCCCACTTGGTGAGAACCCCTGGTTCGACCACCGGTTCGCGCCCGTCCATACCGGTGGCGACGATGACGACCCAGACACCGTCGCCGGCCCGTCGGAGCTTCGACGCGTAGCTGACCTGCCGGTCCTCACGCGCGCCGACGAAGAGCACCCCCTGCTCGCCGCGGGTGCCCTCGAAGACCTCGCAGTTCTGGGTGGGGGTGGCGGCGCAGTTGAAGGTCTCGTTCGGCGGTTCCGGCTGGCTGCCGGGGATGGTCACCTGGACCTGGACGGTGCCGGTCCTCCCGGTCTTGAGGTCGCGCACATAGGCGGTGACATCGGTGCGCATCTCGTCGTTCTCCGGGGGAGAGCTGCCGTTCCAGGTGTCGATGACCCGGTCGGGGCCGAGCAGTTCGGCGAGCCTGGCCGCGACGGCCTGGGCGGTCAGCGGCACCTGGTTCGGCAGCGTGGCGCTCGGCGAGGGGGCGGGCGTCGTCGAGCTCCCGGCGGCGGGGGAGAGGGCGGACGCGGGCGGTTGGGCGCGCAGCAGCAGTCCGGCGCCGACGGCCAGCGCGGCGACCGCGGCGACCGTCCCGGCGAGTGCGGCCCGTCGCCGCAGCCGGATGGCGTTCCCCTCGGCCGCGGCCCCGGCGACGAGCAGGCCGAGGTCGGGCACGGCGTCGCCGACCGCCTGCTCGAAGACATCGCTCAGCTCCTGCTCGGGCATCGGGGCTCTCTCGCTTTCTGGTGGTCCGCCGCTGCGGGCGGTGGCGGGCCGGGCGGCCGGTCGGCCGACCGCGCGGGCGGTGGGGTGGGGGCGGGACGCGGGCTCGGTCATGGGACGAGGGTGTCCAGGTGCGGGGCGAGCTGGCGCCGCAGCCGGGTGAGGGCGCGCAGTGCGCGGACCCGGACGGTGCCGGGGGCGAGCTGGAGTTCGGCGGCGGTCTCCTCGACGCTGCGGTCCTCCCAGTAGCGCAGCACCAGCACGGCCCGGTCCTTGGGCGGGAGTTCGGCGAGTGCGGCGAGCAGGGCGACGCGCAGCGCGGGGTCGGTGTCGGGGGCGGCCTGTTCGGGCAGGAAGTCGAGCCCGGGCAGTTCGCTGCTGCGGCGCAGCCGGCGGTGCGAGAGGTAGCAGCGCAGCAGGACGGTGCGGGCGTAGGCGACGGGGCTGTCGGCCTGCCGGACGCGTCCCCAGGAGGCGTAGATGCGGGCGAGCGCGGTCTGGGTGAGGTCCTCGGCGAGGTGCCAGTCGCCGCACAGCAGCAGGGCGGTGCGGAACAGTGCGGTGCCGCAGGCGTGCGCGAACTCCTCGAACTCGCGTCGCTCCTCGGCCCGTCGCCGCCCGACCGCCATCCGCACCCCTTGTCACGTGCCGGGTTCCGGCGGCCCCACCAGCTGGATGGGGCGCCGCCCGGTACATAGAAGACAGATGCGCCGGGGCTGCGGTTGCGTTACAGGATGTGCCGGTGAAGTTTGGACGGAGCCATGCACTATGGTTTATCTCGACATCGAGATACATTCCGCGTTAGACTTTATCTTGACGTCAAGATACTTGCCGAGAGGCGCAGGCCCCGCATTCGGCGGGCCTTCCATCATCGGCTCGGTAAGCGGCGGCCGTCAGGTTAGCTAAGGCTTACCTTATCACCGGGTGGACCAAGAAGGAGTCAGTCGTGTCCGCGAACAGCTTCGACGCCCGCAGCTCGCTGCAGGTGGGCGACGAGTCGTACGAGATCTTCAAGCTCTCCGCCGTCGAGGGTTCCGAGCGGCTGCCGTACAGCCTCAAGGTCCTGCTGGAGAACCTGCTCCGCACCGAGGACGGCGCCAACATCACCGCCGACCACATCCGCGCCCTGGGCGGCTGGGACCCGACGGCCGAGCCGTCCGAGGAGATCCAGTTCACCCCGGCCCGCGTGATCATGCAGGACTTCACCGGCGTGCCCTGCGTGGTCGACCTGGCCACCATGCGCGAGGCCGTGAAGGAGCTGGGCGGCGACCCGTCCAAGATCAACCCGCTGGCGCCGGCCGAGCTGGTCATCGACCACTCCGTCATCGCCGACAAGTTCGGCACCCCGGACGCCTTCGTCCAGAACGTCGAGATCGAGTACGGCCGCAACAAGGAGCGCTACCAGTTCCTGCGCTGGGGCCAGACCGCGTTCGACGAGTTCAAGGTCGTCCCGCCCGGCACCGGCATCGTCCACCAGGTCAACATCGAGCACCTGGCCCGCACCGTCATGGTCCGCAACGGCCAGGCGTACCCGGACACCTGCGTCGGCACCGACTCGCACACCACCATGGTCAACGGCCTGGGCGTGCTGGGCTGGGGCGTCGGCGGCATCGAGGCCGAGGCCGCGATGCTCGGCCAGCCGGTCTCGATGCTGATCCCGCGCGTGGTCGGCTTCAAGCTGAACGGCCAGCTGCCGGCCGGCACCACCGCCACCGACCTGGTGCTCACCATCACCGAGATGCTGCGCAAGCACGGTGTGGTCGGCAAGTTCGTCGAGTTCTACGGCGAGGGCGTCACCTCGATCCCGCTGGCGAACCGCGCCACCATCGGCAACATGTCGCCGGAGTTCGGCTCGACCTGTGCGATCTTCCCGATCGACGCCGAGACCATCAACTACCTGAAGCTCACCGGCCGTGACGAGCAGCAGCTCGCCCTGGTCGAGGCGTACGCCAAGGAGCAGGGCCTCTGGCACGACCCGTCGGTCGAGCCGGTCTACTCCGAGTACCTGGAGCTGGACGTCTCCACCGTCGTCCCGTCGATCTCCGGCCCGAAGCGCCCGCAGGACCGCGTGGTCCTCGCCGAGGCCGCCGAGAAGTTCGCCGAGGCGCTGCCGACCTACTCCGCCGAGGCCTCGAAGCCGACCGCGGTGGCCGCCGCCGACGGCTCGTCCTACGAGATCGACAACGGCGCGGTCGTGATCGCCTCGATCACCTCCTGCACCAACACCTCCAACCCCTCCGTCATGCTGGGCGCCGCCCTGCTGGCGAAGAAGGCCGTGGAGAAGGGCCTGCGCGTCAAGCCCTGGGTCAAGACCACCCTGGCGCCGGGCTCCAAGGTCGTCATGGACTACTACGAGAAGGCCGGCCTGCTCCCGTACATGGAGAAGCTGGGCTTCAACCTGGTCGGCTACGGCTGCGTCACCTGCATCGGCAACTCGGGCCCGCTGCCCGAGGAGGTCTCCGCCGCGGTGAACGAGGCCGACCTGGCGGTCGTCTCGGTGCTGTCCGGCAACCGCAACTTCGAGGGCCGGATCAACCCGGACGTCAAGATGAACTACCTGGCGTCCCCGCCGCTGGTGGTCGCCTACGCCCTCGCCGGCAACATGAACATCGACCTGACCAAGGACGCCCTGGGCCAGGACGCCGACGGCAACGACGTCTTCCTCGCCGACATCTGGCCGTCCGAGCAGGAGGTCGCCAACGCGGTCGCCGGCTCCATCGACGAGGCCATGTTCGACAAGGGCTACCAGGACGTCTTCGCCGGCGACCACCGCTGGCAGTCGCTCCCGGTCCCGACCGGCAACACCTTCGAGTGGGACGCCGAGTCCACCTACGTCCGCAAGCCCCCGTACTTCGAGGGCATGGCCAAGACCCCGAGCCCGGTGACCGACATCGCCGGCGCCCGCGTGCTGGCCAAGCTGGGCGACTCGGTCACCACCGACCACATCTCCCCGGCCGGCAACATCAAGCCGGGCACCCCGGCGGCGCAGTACCTCACCGAACACGGTGTGGAGAAGCGTGACTTCAACTCCTACGGCTCGCGCCGTGGCAACCACGAGGTCATGATCCGCGGCACCTTCGCCAACATCCGCCTGCGCAACCAGATCGCGCCGGGCACCGAGGGCGGCTACACCCGCGACTTCACCCAGGCCGACGCGCCGGTGTCGTTCATCTACGACGCCTCGCAGAACTACCAGGCCGCGGGCATCCCGCTGGTGGTCCTGGCCGGCAAGGAGTACGGCTCCGGCTCGTCCCGCGACTGGGCGGCCAAGGGCACCGCGCTGCTCGGCGTCAAGGCCGTCATCGCCGAGTCCTACGAGCGCATCCACCGCTCCAACCTGATCGGCATGGGCGTCCTGCCGCTGCAGTTCCCGGCCGGCCAGAACGCCGACTCGCTGGGCCTGACCGGCGAGGAGACCTTCGAGATCACCGGTGTCACCGAGCTGAACGAGGGCCGCACCCCGAAGACCGTCAAGGTCAAGGCCGGTGCTGTCGAGTTCGACGCGGTGGTGCGCATCGACACCCCCGGTGAGGCGGACTACTACCGCAACGGCGGCATCCTGCAGTACGTGCTGCGCAGCCTGATCGGCTGATCGCAGGTCTGAAGAGCCGCACCGCCCCGCGAGGGGAGGTGCGGCTCTTTGCCATTTCTTGGGGCGGATCCGGCCAACCCCTTGTGGGAAGCCGCCTCGCAGGACTAGACCTCTCCATCAGCACATGGTCCATACCAATTCCACGCTGAATCGGACGGAGAGGTCCACGCCATGACCAGACGCACCTCGGCTCTCCTGGCCGCCGCGACCATCGGCGCGCTGCTCGTCTCCCCGGCCACCGCGCAGGCCCAGGAGAAGGGCCGGCACCTGAACGGTCAGCGGGTCGGCTACTTCACCCAGTGGGGCATCTACAGCGGGTTCTCCGCCAAGAAGGTCCAGGACAGCGGCCAGGCCGGCCGGCTCACCGTGATCAACTACGCCTTCGGCAACGTCTCCGCCGACGGCACCTGCTTCGAGGCGAACCAGGCCGGGGTGGGCGACGCCTGGGCCGACTACCAGCGGCCGGTGGGCGCCGAGGAGTCGGTGGACGGCGTGGCCGACGCCCCCGACCAGGCGCTCAAGGGCAACTTCAACCAGCTGCGCAAGCTGAAGGCGAAGAACCCGCAGCTGCGGGTGGTGATCTCGCTGGGCGGCTGGAGCTGGTCCAAGCACTTCTCGGACGCGGCGCTCACCGACGCCTCCCGGAAGAAGTTCGTCTCCTCCTGCATCGACCTGTACCTCAAGGGCGACCTGCCGCAGCTGGGCTCCGCCGAGGGCGGCGCGGGCGCGGGCGCCGGCGTGTTCGACGGCATCGACATCGACTGGGAGTACCCGGGCAGCCCGGGCGACGAGGGCAACGTGGTGCGCCCCGAGGACGGGCGGAACTTCACCCTGCTGATGCAGGAGTTCCGCACCCAGCTGGACGCGCTGTCGGGCCGCAAGGGCCCGCACTACCTGCTCACCGCCGCGGTGCCGGCCGGCCAGTCGGCGATCGACAAGTTCGAGATCGACAAGGTCGCCGAGCCGGTGGACTGGCTGAACCTGATGGCCTACGAGCTGCACGGCCCGTGGGAGACCAAGGGCCCGACCAACCACGAGTCCAACCTGTACTCCGACCCGAACGACCCCACCGGCCTGCAGCTGAGCGTGGACCGGCTGGTCGGCACCTACACGGACCGCGGCCTGCCGTCGAAGAAGGCCGTGGTGGGCGTCCCGTTCTACGGCTTCGGCTGGACCGGCGTGCCGGCCGGCCCGCGCGGCAACGGCCTGTACCAGTCGGCCACCGGCCTGGCCCGGGGCGGCACGCTGTCCTACAAGCAGATCGCGGAGCTGCCCGGCAAGGTCTACAACGACCGGGCGCACGGGGCCAGTTGGAAGTACGACGGCACCGACTTCTGGACGTACGACACCCCGGAGCGGGCCACCGCCAAGGCCCGTTACGTGCGGGAGAACGACCTCGCGGGCGTGATGGTCTGGTCGCTGGACGGCGACGACGCCCGGGGGACCATGATCGCCGCGCTGGACAAGGGCCTTCGCGACGACTGAAACTGAGGGCTCGTCAGGGTTCACTGCGCGCAGCTCCGCCGTCACAGTTTTCGAACCGTGATGCGCGGAGCTGCGCATTTCTATGTTCAAGTGAACATGATCGCGCTAGATTCGCGATCACGGCTGGCGCGGACATGTAATGAGCAGGGTCCCTGCACATTGCACATGCTGCACCGCCGACAACGCTTTGACTGTCAGGTTTGTTATCAGACCGGCGGCCTATTGCTGTCAGATGAACAGTGGACTATACCTTTGCGCATCATCACACCGCCTCTGACCGGCAACTTCGCCGCTGGGCACCTTCCGGGCCAAGGGAGTTGACGTGACGTCAACTCGGGCTCACATTCTCTGGAACTGAGGGGTTAGGGCACGCATGGGCTCTGCAACTGAGTACAACCGCCGCGACCTGTTCAAGCGCGCGGCCGCGATCACCGTCCTGGCGGCCGGCAGCAGCTCGCTGCTCGCGGCCTGCGCCGGCGGTACCGGCAGCAGCGACAACAAGTCGGGAGCTCCGGCGGTCGGGGGCGACAGCAAGAACCCGTTCGGGGTCAAGGCCAGTGACCCGCTGGACGTGGTGATCTTCAAGGGCGGCTACGGCGACGACTACGCCAAGGCCTTCGAGGAGATGTACAAGAAGACCTACTCGGGCGCGAACATCTCGCACCTGGGCACCCAGGAGATCAGCGGCAAGCTCCAGCCGCGCTTCAACGCGGGCAACCCGCCGGACGTCATCGACAACTCCGGCGCCCAGCAGATGAAGATCGACGTCCTGGCCAGCGCCGGCCAGCTCACCGACCTGACGGCGCTGCTGGACGCCCCGTACCTGGACGACCCGTCCAAGAAGATCCGGGACGTCCTGCTGCCGGGCACCATCGAGCAGGGCACCATCGGCGACAAGATGTACTCGCTGAACTACGTGTACACCGTGTACGGCCTCTGGTACTCGGCCAAGCTGTTCAAGGAGAAGGGCTGGACCGCGCCCAAGACCTGGGACGAGTTCATCACCCTCTGCGGCACCATCAAGGCCGCCGGCATCTCCCCGTTCGCGCACCAGGGCAAGTACCCCTACTACGCGAACTACGTGATCCTCGACCTGATCGGCAAGCAGGGCGGCGCCGAGCTGATCAAGAAGATCAACGCCTGTGAGGCCTCGGCCTGGGACGACCCGGCCGTGCTCGCCGGTGTCTCCGCGTTCTACAAGATCATGGAGAACGACTACCTGCTCCCGGGCACCAACGGCATGACCCACACCGAGTCGCAGACCGCCTGGTGCCAGGGCAAGGCCGCCTTCATCCCGTCCGGCTCCTGGCTGGAGAACGAGATGCTGGCCTCCACCCCGGCCGACTTCGACATGGCCTTCCTGCCGATCCCGTCGCTGCCGGGCGACAAGCTGCCCGCCACCGCGGTCCGGGCCGGCGCCGGCGAGCCGTTCATCGTGCCGAGCAAGGGCAAGAACAAGAACGGCGGCCTGGAGTTCCTGCGCATGATGCTGACGAAGGAGGGCTCCGGCAAGTTCGCCGCCGTCGCCAACTCCCTCACCGTCCTCAAGGACGGCATCGGCCCCGAGGTGCAGCTCAAGCCGGGTACCAAGTCGTCCGCTGCCGCCGTCAACGCGGCCGGCAACGGGACGTTCAACTTCACCTACCCGGACCTGCAGACCCCGTTCGACACCGAGCTGCAGAACGCCACCAACGAGCTGGTCAACAAGCGCATCACTCCGCAGGAGTGGGTGGCCCGCGGCAAGGCCGCGACCTCCAAGAAGGTCTGACCCACCAGCAGGCCGACGGCTTGTCACCGAAAGGCCGGGGCCCGCTCGCGGACCCCGGCCGTTCCACGCGATAACCGCTTTTCCGAGCCTGTCTGACCACAGGCTGTCGGCGGACAGGAGCAGCTCGCATGCGTCACCGTAAATACCCCTTCATCTTCGGGTTCCTCGTCGTTCCCGTCGTGCTGTACATCGCCCTGGTCATCTGGCCCTACCTGCAGACCTTCGGCTACTCGCTGACGGACTGGTCCGGCGCCTCGCCGGAGATGAACTTCATCGGGCTGGACAACTACACCAAGCTCTTCCAGGACAGCGTCTTCCTCGGCGCGTTGCGGCACAACCTGCTGCTGCTGATCGTGCTGCCGCTGGTCACCATCCTGCTGGCGCTGTTCTTCGCCTTCATGCTCAACGTGGGCGGCAAGGGCGGGACGGGCGGCGTGCAGGGCGTGCGGGGCTCCGCCTTCTACAAGGTGGTCTTCTTCTTCCCGCAGGTGCTGTCGGTCGCGATCCTGTCCGTGCTCTTCCAGGGCGTCTACCGGACCGACGAGGGCGGTCTGCTGAACGGCGTCCTGTCCAAGCTCGGGATCGTCGACCCGGCGCACCCCTGGCAGTGGCTCGCCGACCCCGACTTCGGCCTGTGGTGCGTCATGGGCGTGCTGATCTGGTCCGGCGTCGGCTTCTACCTGGTGCTGTTCTCGGCCGCCATGCAGAGCATCCCGAAGGACATCTACGAGGCCGCCCTGCTGGACGGCGCCAAGCGCAGCACCACCTTCTTCAAGATCACGCTGCCGCTGCTCTGGGAGACCATCCAGACCGCCTGGGTCTACCTGGCGATCGCCGCGATGGACGCCTTCGCCCTGGTCTCCACCATGACGCCCGGCGCGTACTACGGCGGTGGCCCGGACCACCACAGCGAGATCATGGCGACCTTGCTGATGCGCAACTTCATCACCTTCGGCAAGGCCGGCTACGCCTGTGCCATGGGTGTGGTGATCTTCTTCATCACCATGGTCCTGTCCGTCGTCTCGCTCCGGGTCACCCGGCGCGAGAAGATCGAGTTCTGAGGTTCCCGGCATGAGTACCAACACCGACGCGACCACCGGCATCCCGGCTCAGCGGGGCGGCGGGAACGACAAGTCCCGCAAGCCCACCCAGGAACAGCGCTTCGCGGACGGCGGGGGAGTCCTCAACGTCTTCTCGCACGGCTTCCTCGCCCTGTGGGCCGTGCTGATCATCGGCCCGCTGGTCTGGATCGTCCTCGGCTCGTTCAAGAACAACACCGAGATCGGCAGCAGCGCCTGGAGCTGGCCGTCGCACTGGAGCTTCGACGCCTTCACCCGCGCCTGGGACAAGGGCATCGGCGACTTCTTCGTCAACACCCTGATCGTGCTGGCGGGTTCGCTCACGCTGACCATGCTGCTCGGCGCGATGGCGGCCTACGTGCTGGCCCGGTACGAGTTCCGCGGCAACCGGGTCATCTACTACTTCTTCGTCGCCGGCGCGATGTTCCCGGTGTACCTGGCGCTGGTCCCGCTGTTCTTCATGGTGAAGAACCTCGGCGACGTGATCCCGTGGCTGGGCCTGAACCAGTACCTCGGCCTGATCCTGGTGTACACGGCCTACTCGCTGCCGTTCACCGTGTTCTTCCTGTACTCGTTCTTCCGCTCGCTGCCCAGCGCCGTCCACGAGGCCGCGATGATCGACGGCTGCTCGCACAGCCGGGCGTTCTTCCAGGTCATGGTGCCGATGGCGAAGTCCGGCCTGATCAGCGTGTTCATCTTCAACGTGCTCGGCCAGTGGAACCAGTACCTGCTGCCGCTGACCCTGATGCAGCAGCAGAGCGGCAACGACCCGGACCACTCGATGCTCGCCCAGGGCCTGATGAACCTGGCCCAGCAGTCCGGCTACGCCAGCGACTTCCCCGGCCTGTTCGCCGGTATGACGATCGCGATGCTGCCGGTGCTGGTGGTGTACCTGTCCTTCCAGCGCCAGGTCCAGGCGGGCCTGACCTCCGCCACGCTGAAGTAGCCGCGGCGCTCCGATTCGTGGGGCAACTCCCGTTCCAGAGGCGGGAGTTGCCCCACTCGGTTTTTCCGCTGTGCGGCGGTCTCCGCTACTCGGCGTCGCGGGCCTGGGCGCGCAGCGCGCGGGCCAGGTCGTCGCGGCACTCCAGCACCAGGCGGCGCAGCGCCGGGGCGGCGTCCTGGTGGGCCGCCAGCCAGGCGTCGGTGGCCTCCAGGGTCTCCGGCGTGGTCTGGTAGCGCGGGAAGAAGCCGCCGACGATCCGCATCGCGATCTCGATCGAGCGGTCCGCCCAGATCGACTCCAGCATCGCGAAGTACGGCTCGCGGTAGGGAGCGGTGAGCGCGCGCTGCGCGGCCCGGTCGAAGCCGGCGATCTGCGCCTCGACCAGCGCGTTGGGCAGTTCGTCGGAGTCGACCACCGCGGCCCAGGCGGCGGCCTTCGCGTCCGCGGTGGGCAGCGCGGCCAGGCACTCGGTGTGCTGGCGGCGGCCGCTGGCGGTGTTGTCGCGGGCCAGTTCGGCGGACAGCTCCTCGGCGGTGGCCGCGCCGCCCGCGGCGAGGGTCAGCCAGAAGTTCCAGCGCAGTTCCTGGTCGACCGTCAGGCCGTCGATCCGCTCGGTGCCCTCCAGCAGGCCGCGCAGCAGCCGCAGGTGCTCGGCGTGCTCGGCGGTGTCGGCCAGGAAGCGGGCCCAGGCGAGCTGGTGGTCGCTGCCGGGGACGGCCCGGGTGAGCTCACGCAGCGCGACCTCGGCCAGCGCGGAGCCGTACTCGGCGCGGCGGGCCGGGTCGGCGTACACCTCCAGCGCGGTGCCGGCCTGCTGGTGCAGCGACTGCAGCACGCCGATGTCGGACTCCCGGCCGGCGAAGCGCTGCACCAGGTCGAGGTAGTCGCGGGTGGGCATCAGCCCGTCCCGGGTCAGGTTCCACAGCGCGGACCAGGCCAGCGCGCGGGCCAGGCCGCGCTCGCCGGCGAGGTCGCCGAGGCCGGTGCGCAGGGTCTCCAGCGAGCGCTCGTCGAAGCGGACCTTGCAGTACGTCAGGTCGTCGTCGTTGAGCAGCACCAGCGCGGGCAGCGCACGGCCGGCCGCCTCGGCGACGACGGTGCGGGCGCCGGTGACGTCCAGCTCGAAGCGGTCGGTGCGGACCAGCGCGCCGTCCTCGGCCCGGTCGTACAGGCCGACCGCGATCCGGTGCGGGCGCAGCACGTCGCCGTCCTGGAGGATCGCCAGCTCGGTGATCCGGCCCTCGGCGTCCGAAGCGACCTCGGGGGTCAGGGTGTTGACGCCGGAGGTCTGCAGCCAGGCGGCGGACCAGCTGCGCAGGTCGCGGCCGCTGGTCTCCTCCAGGGCGTCCAGCAGGTCGCCGAGGACGGTGTTGCCGTAGGCGTGCTGCTTGAAGTAGCGGCGGGCGCCCTCGAAGAACGCGTCCCTACCGACGTACGCCACCAGCTGCTTGAGGACGGAGGCGCCCTTGGCGTAGGTGATGCCGTCGAAGTTGAGCTTGGCGTCCTCCAGGTCGCGGATGTCCGCGGTGATCGGGTGGGTGGTGGGGAACTGGTCCTGCCGGTACGCCCAGGCCTTGCGGCGGTTGGCGAAGGTGATCCAGGCGGAGCGGTACTTGGTGGCCTCGATCTGCGCGAAGGAGCCCATGAAGTCGGCGAACGACTCCTTCAGCCACAGGTCGTCCCACCACTTCATGGTGACCAGGTCGCCGAACCACATGTGCGCCATCTCGTGCAGGACGACGTTGGCGCGGCTCTCGTAGGCGGCCTCGGTGACCTTCGAGCGGTAGATGAACTCCTCGCGGAAGGTGACGCAGCCGGGGTTCTCCATCGCGCCGATGTTGTACTCGGGGACGAAGCACTGGTCGTACTTGCCGAACGGGTACGGGTAGTCGAACTCCTGGTGGAAGAAGTCCAGGCCCTGCTTGGTGACGGTGAGGATCTCGTCGGCGTCGAAGTACGGGGCCAGCGAGCGGCGGCAGGTGGCGGCGAGCGGGATCTCCAGCACGGTGCCGTCGGGCAGTTCGCGGGAGTAGTGGTCGCGCACCACGTGGTAGGGGCCGGCCACCACGGCGGTCAGGTAGGTGGAGATCGGCCGGGTCGGCGCGAACTCCCAGGTGCGGGTGGCGCCTTCGTCGGTGATCGTCTCGTGCACCGCGTTGGCGTACACGTCCCAGGCGGCCGGGGCGGTCACCGTGAAGTGGAACGGGGCCTTCAGGTCGGGCTGCTCGAAGTCGGCGAACACCCGGCGGGCGTCGGCCGGTTCGTAGTGGGTGTACAGGTAGGTCTCGCCGTCGGCCGGGTCGACGAAGCGGTGCAGGCCCTCGCCGGTGCGGCTGTACGCGCACTCGGCGACCACCGTCAGCTCGTTGCGCGCGGCGAGTTCCGGCAGTGCGACCCGGGTGCCGTCGAACACCTCGGCCGGGTCCAGCGGGCGCCCGTTCAGCTCGACGGAGACCACCTCGGGGGCCAGCAGGTCGGCGAAGCTCGACGCGCCCGGGGAGGTGCAGTCGAACGAAATCCGGGTGGTGGAACGGAAGGTGGGCCGGCCGGGGTCGGCCGCCGCACTCACGTCCAGGTGGACGCGGTAGCTCTCCACCCGGATCATCCCGGCCCGATCGCGGGCCTCCTCACGGCTCAGGTTCTTGCCCGGCACGGCGGTACTCCTCTGTACGGAACACACGGCTTTCGGAGTGTTCATGGCACTCCGTCGGGGGCATCCTTTCACGCCCCTCCAGCTGTGCCATTGCACTGGGTGAGGAATCATCACGGACACCTCCGGGTTGCAGCTCCGAGGGGGGAAACCCCGCACCTCTCGACCGTCGACAACGGAGGGCGTCGCCCGTGAGCACCGCAGACAGCCGCAAGACCGCCGACTTCTGGTTCGACCCGATCTGCCCCTGGGCCTGGATGACCTCCCGCTGGATGCTGGAGGTCGAGAAGCTCCGCCCGGTGGACGTCCGCTGGCACGTGATGAGCCTGTCCGTCCTGAACGAGAAGCGGGACGACCTGCCCGAGCAGTACCGCGACCTGCTGGCGGCCGGCTGGGGCCCGGTCCGGGTGCTGATCGCCGCCGCCGAGCAGCACGGCGAGGAGGTGCTCGGCCGGCTCTACACCGAGCTCGGCCTGCGCTTCCACAACCAGGGCCTGCCCAACACCCGGGAGACCGTGGTCGCCGCCCTCACCGCGGCCGGCCTGCCCGCCGAGCTCGCGGACGCGGCCGGCACCGACGCGTACGACGAGAAGCTGCGCGCCTCGCACGCCGAGGGCATCGGCCTGGTCGGCGAGGACGTCGGCACCCCGGTGATCGCCGTGGAGGGCGCCGACGGCGAGCGGGTCGCCTTCTTCGGCCCCGTCGTCACCCCGACGCCGCGCGGCGAGGCGGCCGCCCGACTGTGGGACGGCACGCTGCTGGTCGCCTCGACGCCGGGCTTCTACGAGATCAAGCGCACCCGCACGGCCGGGCCCTCGTTCGAGTAGCCCCGTCCGGCACGCGAAACCCCCCGCACCCGCGCGGGGGGTTTCGCGCGTCCGCTCAGAGCGCCGTCCGCCGGCTGCGCAGCACGCCGACGACGGCCAGCGCCACCGTCAGGCCGGCGGTGAAGTACAGCTGGACGCGGTTGGCGGAGTCCAGCGTCATCAGCACCAGCACCACCGCGATCGCCGCCAGCGCGACGTACGTCAGGTACGGGAACGCCCACATCCGGACGGGGAGCTGCGCCGCGGGCACCGTGCGGCGCATCCGCAGCTGGGCCACGGCGATGAACGCCCAGACCACCAGGACGGCCGCGCCGACCATGTTCAGCAGCCAGGTGAACACCGTCTCGGGCCACCAGTAGGACAGCAGCACGGCGAGGAACCCGAACGCGCAGGACGCCAGCACCGCCCGCCGGGGGACGCCGCCGGACAGCCGGGCCAGCGCGCGCGGGCCGTGCCCGCGGGCGACCAGCGAGTGCACCATCCGGGACGAGCCGTAGATGTTGGCGTTCATCGCGGACAGCAGCGCGATCAGCACCACCACGTTCATCACCTGGGCCGCCGCCGGAATGCCCAGCGTCCCCAGCACCGCGACGTACGGCCCGGGCCGGACCACCGACGGGTCGTCCCACGGCACCAGGGTGACGATCACCGCCATCGAGCCGACGTAGAACAGCGCGATCCGCCACATCGCGGTGCGCACCGCGACGGCCACCGAGTGCCGGGGGTTCTCGGACTCGGCGGCGGCGATGGTGACGGTCTCCAGGCCGCCGTACGCGAACACCGAGGCGAGCAGGCCGGTGACCAGCCCGCTCGCGCCGTGCGGCAGGAAGCCGTGGTGGCCGGTCAGGTTGGCGGCGCCGGGGGAGGCGGTGCCGGGCAGCAGGCCGAGCACGGCCAGCACGCCGATCACCAGGAAGGCGCTGATCGCCAGCACCTTGATCGCGGCGAACCAGAACTCGAACTCGCCGAAGTTGCGCACCGCCGCCAGGTTGGTCAGGCAGAAGAAGGCCATGAACACGGCGACCCAGGCCCAGGACGGCACGGCGGGCAGCCAGCCGGAGACGATGCCGGCCGCGCCGATGGCCTCCACGGCGACGCCGACGCACAGGAGTATCCAGAACAGCCAGCCCACGGTGAAGCCGGCCCACGGGCCGATCTCCCGGTCGGCGTGCACCGAGAACGACCCGGAGGCGGGCCGGGCGGCGGACATCTCGCCGAGCATCCGCATCACCAGCATCACCAGCAGCCCGGAGGCGGCGAAGGCGAGCACCACGGCGGGCCCGGCGGCGGCGATGCCGGAGCCGGAGCCGACGAACAGCCCGGCGCCGATCACGCCGCCCAGCGCGATCATCGACAGGTGGCGCTGCTTGAGGCCGTGGGCCAGACCGGAGTCCTCGGTGGCGCCGTCGGCGGCCGGCCGGGCGGACGCCTCGGCGGAGGGCGGAGTTCGGGTCATGCGGAGGGTTCCAGACTGTGTGACTGTCCGACCATTTCGGCGGGTCTGTCCACTATTCGGCATCTGACGTGGACGCCCCAACCGGGACCGGCATCCGGACGCCCGGATCACGCACGGTGAACGAGCCGCTACCGATGGCAGTTCGTGAGGGCTTGGTCACAGGCCGGACCCGACAAGCCGGGCCCGGTCGGCTTTGTCACGCCCCGACGCGGTGGCGGACCCCTGACGCGGCGTAGGTTCACAGGTGATCACCCTCATCGGACCCCGGGAGCAGCCATGGCCATCGCCGCCTCGACACCCTCCACCGCCGTCCTCGCCGACCTGCTGCCGCAGGCGTCCACCCGGATCGGCGCGCGGGCCCGCGACCTGGCCCTGGTGGCCGGCGGCGCCGCGCTGACCGGCATCGCCGCCCAGCTGTCCGTCCCGGTGCCGGGCTCGCCGGTGCCGGTCACCGGGCAGACCTTCGCCGCGCTGCTGGTCGGCACCGCGCTCGGCGCCCGCCGCGGCGCCGCCGCGCTCGGCCTGTACCTGGCGGCCGGCGCGGCCGGCCTGCCCTGGTTCGCCGAGGGCGCCTCCGGCGCGGGCCTGGCCACCTTCGGCTACGTCATCGGCTTCGTGCTGGCCGCCGCCCTCACCGGCGCGCTGGCCCGCCGCGGCGCCGACCGCAGCCCGCTGCGCACCGCCGGCGCGATGGCGCTCGGCAGCCTGGTGATCTACGCGGTCGGCGTGCCGTACCTGGCCTTCGCCCTGGACGTGCCGCTCGCCAAGGCCGCGAGCCTCGGCATGTACCCGTACCTGATCGGCGACGCGCTCAAGATGGCGCTCGCGATGGGCGCCCTGCCGCTCACCTGGAAGCTGCTCGGCCGCCGCTGACGACCCGTCCCCACCGGGCCCGCCGCCCCTGTCGGGGCGCGGGCCCGGAGGCATGTCACACTCGTGACCATGCGCGTCTACCTGGGCTCCGACCACGCCGGATACGAACTGAAGAACCACCTCGTCGAGTGGCTGAAGGGGGCCGGGCACGAGCCGGTCGACTGCGGCCCGCACATCTACGACGCCGAGGACGACTACCCGCCGTTCTGCCTGCGGGCGGCCGAGCGCACCGCCGCCGACCCCGAGGCGCTGGGCGTCGTGATCGGCGGCTCCGGCAACGGCGAGGCGATCGCCGCCAACAAGGTCAAGGGCGTCCGCGCCGCGCTGGCCTGGAGCAAGCAGACCGCCGCCCTGGGCCGCGAGCACAACAACGCCAACGTGATCTCGGTCGGCGGCCGGATGCACACCCTCGACGAGGCCACCGAGTTCGTCGAGATCTTCCTCAACACCCCGTACAGCGGCGAGCCCCGGCACACCCGCCGGATCGAGATGCTCTCCGAGTACGAGACCACCGGCGAACTGCCCCCCATCCCGGCCCACCACCCGCAGGGCTGACCCCCGACGCACCGCGCCCGCCCGGCAGTCGAACCGGGCGGGCGCGCGTTTCGCCGGGCGCGGTCAGAAGCCGTGCGGCAGCCAGGGCTCCAGCCCCGAACGGAACGCCGCCGACACCGACTCCAGCACCCCGGGCCGCAACTCCCGCACCAGCCCCGCCGCGGCCAGCGCCGACAGCGAGCCGCCGCCCAGGTAGACCGAGCCCAACTCCCGTACGTCCAGCGCCAGATCGGCCGGATCGTCGGTCGGCACGCAGGAGGCCGGCTTGCCCGGCGCGGCCGTCAGCCGCCAACGGCCCGCGTTCCACGGGCAGAACGCGTCGGTGACCTCCAGCACCGTGTCCACCGGCTGCGCCCAGCCGCGCGCCTCCAGCGCCTTCGGCAGGTCCACCAGCCGCACGAACATCGAGTCCACCACGCGGGGCGTCAGGTGCCGGACGTCCGACACCAGGTGCAGCAGCGCGTCGTCCGCGGGCAGGTTGAACGCCTCCACCCGCTCCGTCAGGTCGAGGTCCAGCAGGAACTCCCACAGCCGGGCGTACACCCAGGGCTGCTCCGCCAGCACCGTGCGGACCCGCACCACGCCGGCCGCACCCCGCTCGTTCCAGTCGCCCTTCACCGCGAACCGGGCGTAGCCGAGCAGTTCACCGGTCTCCGGATCCTCCGCCACCACCGACTGCAGCCGGGAGAAGCCGCCGCGCGACTGCGGCGCGTCCAGCACCGGCAGCTTGTCCCAGCCGGGCCGGCGCACCAGGGTGCCCGGACGGCGGGTGGCCAGCCGGGCGTACAGCTCCTCGCAGCGCGCCAGTTCGGCGGCCGGGTCGACCAGCCGCAGCACCGCCTCGCCGCGCTGCTCCGGGGTGTGCACCCGCACCCGGCCGCGGGTCATCGACACCGTCACCTTGCGGGTGCCCTGCCCGTAGCCGAACCGGCCGTAGATCGGCGGCTCGGACGCCGTCAGCACCGCCAGGCACTCGCCGGCCGCGCGCACGTCGTCCAACTGCCGGCGCATCAGGGCCGTCAGCGCGCCGCGCCGCCGGTGGGTGGGCAGCACGCCCACCATCGTCACGCCCGCCGCCGGGAGCACCGCGCCGCCCGGCACCACCACCCGGAAGCTGAACGCCGAAGCGCTGCCGACGATCCGCTCGCCCTCGCAGACCGCCAGCGAACGCTCGACCTCGGTCAACTCCTTCCACAGCGCCCGCTCCTCCGGCGCCTCCTCGTCACCACCGAAGGCCACCTCCAGCGTGTCGTACCAGGTGTCCCACTCCTCGGCTCGCAGCGGTCGCACGGTCAGTTGGGGGTGTCGAGTCGTCATGAAGCCCTGCCTATCACCGGATCCGGAACGGTGCGAACGATTTGTCGAGCCCGCGCCGCGACCCGAACACCCGCGCACGGCCGAAACCCGCCGGAGCGTCCCACTCCCGTTGCACTCGGTGCCACCCGGGCCGTCGACGCGCGCACCGCCGGTGGATAAGGTCGGTCCCCATGGCCGGCAGCGCGCGTCCCAGAGCGACGGGCCGGGACGGCGGACCGTCCCGCGAGCCCGTGACGGCCCGGCTGCGCGCGGCGCTGTACCGGGCCCGACGCAGGCTGCGCCGCACCGGCGTCGACTACTTCCGCGGCGACGGCGCCGACTGGTGGGCGTTCGCCGCCCTCGCCCTCGCCGTGCCCGTCCTGGTCCTGCTGAACATCCTGCTCCCCGACTGGGCCCCGCCCACCGCCCTGGTGCTGCCGGTGCTGGCCGGCGCGCTGCTGCTGCGCCCCGGCACCCTGGTGCTGCTGTACGCCGTCGCCGCCGCCGGGCTGATCACCGAGTCCCTGGTGCACACCGGCGAACGCGTCGCCAGCGCCCGGCCCGAGGCCTACGCGCACGGCGTGACCCCGGGCTCCGCGCTGGTGGTCGGCGCGGTCGGCATCGCCGGACTGCTGGTCGCCCAGTTCCGCCGCCGGATCGGGGTGCCCTGGCGCGGCGGCTCCACCATGCTGTTCGACCTGCGCGAACGGATCCGGGTGCAGGGCCGCGTCCCCCGGCTGCCCGACGGCTGGCACACCGACACCGCGCTGCGCCCGGCCGGCGGCCAGTCCTTCTCCGGCGACTTCATGGTCGCCGCCCGCACCGGCCCCGGCGGCCGGATGCTGGAAGCCGTCCTCGCCGACGTCTCCGGCAAGGGCATGGACGCCGGCAGCCGCGCCCTGCTGCTGTCCGGCGCCTTCGGCGGACTGCTCGGCTCGCTGCCCGCCCACGACTTCCTGCCCGCCGCCAACGGCTACCTGCTGCGCCAGGACTGGGAGGAGGGCTTCGCCACCGCCGTCCACCTGGTGGTCGACCTGGACACCGGCGAGTACGAACTGCTCTCCGCCGGGCACCTGCCCGGCATGCACCGCCTCGCCGGGGCCGGGTACTGGGAGGTCAAGGAGGCCGAGGGGCCGCTGCTGGGCGTCTACGACGAGGCCAAGTTCGAAGGGGTGCGCGGCGTCCTCGGCCCCGGCGACGTGCTGATGCTGTGCACCGACGGCATGGTGGAGATCCCCGGCCGCGACCTCGCCGAGGGCATGGACCGGCTGATGGGGGAGGCCGACCGGCTGATCGCCACCGCGCCGTCGGCGATCCGGCACGGCGCCGCGGTCCGGCTGATCGACACGGTGGCCAAGCACGTCAACGACGACCGCGCGGTGCTGCTGGTCTGGCGGCGCTGAGGCGTTTTCGAGCCGCCGCCCAACTGCCGTGATGCGCAGGCGCGGTGAGCGCGGAGTGCCCACGGAGTGTCAAACCCGGGCGTTGATCTTCGGCCAATTCCGCAACCCCGCCCGGGCCCGCCGACGCGGGTGCTCCGGCCTGCCGCTTTGCCGCGCCGGCCAGGTCGGATCGCAGCCCGCCGACGGCGCGTCAGAACCCGTCCGCTATCGTCGCGGACGGCGAAAATCAGTCCCACCAGGCGGGTTGGGGCCCCGGGCGACCGGGCAAGTCCTTTACGCACTCAGCACGAGCGACCACACTGAGTCCGGATGGAGTGGTGGGGACACGGGGGGCAGGGGCCGGTTTCCGCCTGGGAGCCAACGCCGGCTTCCACCGAACCCCCGCCATGAATCGAGGAAGTGAGTCCCGGTGGCCTTCTCCGTCTCCGCGCTTGTCCTGTTCGGCGTCATCGTCGCGATCTTCATTCGCAACAAGCAGCTGAAGACCGGGCACGCCATCATCGCCGCCCTGTTCGGCTTCATGCTCAGCCAGTCGACCATGGCCAACCCGATCCAGCAGTTCCTCACCTCGGTGTCCAAGGCCATCGCCTCGATCGCGGGTTGACGCCCCGTCGGTCCCCGGGCGGCACGCCACGACGGACGGGAGGCTCCCCGCACCGTCCCTTCGGCCTGCCCGCGGGTGACCAGGGTCACCCGAATCGTCACGCCAGGTCCGCGCCCGATCGCGCACGGTGGCCGAAGTCGCCCACCGTGCGGGGTTCGTACGCGCACCGTCATGATCCCGTGCGCACACCGCAGCGCCCCGTCGGCGCAGCGTGACCTGGTGCTCCGTCAGCCCCTTCCCGGCCTCGGGAGCGGGGCCAATCGGCGTTTGCCAGCCTCGCGGACCGTGGGATTTGCTTCCTCCGCAGCCCGGCCAGTGACCGGGCGGGCCACCGGACGGAACGCCTAGTCCTGCCGTCGTCCGGTGCCGACCAGAAACCACGCCACGGCAGGAGCGGGGGAACCACAGGTAAGTCGCCGGGCCCGGGAACATCCGGGAACGGCTCGGGGTGAAGTCGCACTCGTGCGGCCGGGCAACTCTCGCCCGAACCCGACAGCTCACCTCGCAGGCGTCGGAGAGGAACGCCTTCATGTCCGCTCAGGGCAAGCACCGCAAGCCGAGCCTGGCCACCGTCGCCCGGATCGCCATCGCCGCCGGTGTGGCCGGCGCCGCGATCGGCCTCCCGGTCACCGCCGCCTCCGCGCACACCGCCGCCGACCAGGGCGCCCGCCCGTCGACCGTCTCGGTGGACGCCACCCCGGTCGCCGACCGGGCCCCCGCCGCGCACGACTACCGCGTCGTCTCCGGCGACACCCTGTCCCGGATCGCCGACGCGCAGCACGTCGACGGCGGCTGGGAGAAGCTGTACCAGGACAACCGCTCCGTGGTCGGCGGCAACCCGGACCTGATCTTCCCGGGCCAGAAGCTCACCATCAACGGCCAGGCCGCCGCCCAGCAGGCCCCGGCCGCCCCGGCCAAGGCCCCGGCCGCCAAGTCCGCCTCCTCGGACGCCGCCAAGCCGGCCGCCGCCCCGAAGGCCGCCACCCAGCAGGCCCCGGCCGCCAAGCCCGCCGCCAAGCCGGCCACCACCACGGCCACCGCCGCCGCGAAGCCGGCCGCCGCCCCGAAGGCCGCCGCGCCGAAGGCCGCCACCCAGCAGGCCCCGGCCGCCGCGACCACCAGCGCCAACGCCGCGTACGTCGCCCCCGCGCCGGGCAAGGTCACCACCGGTTACAAGGTGGCCGGCTCCAACTGGTCCAGCGGCTACCACACCGGCATCGACTTCCCGGTCGCCACCGGTACCGGCCTCAAGGCGATCGCCGCCGGCACCGTGGTCTCCGCCGGCAACGGCGGCGCCTACGGCAACCAGGTCGTCATCAAGCTGGCCGACGGCAAGTACGCCCAGTACGCCCACCTGTCCTCGATCTCCGTCTCGGCCGGCCAGTCCGTGACCGCGGGGCAGCAGATCGGCCTGTCCGGCGCCACCGGCAACGTCACCGGCCCGCACCTGCACTTCGAGATCCGCACCACCCCGGACTACGGCTCCGACATCGACCCGATCGCCTACCTGGCGGCCCACGGCGTCAACGTCTGATCCACGCCTCACCCCCGAAGGCCCCGCGCAGCCACCCCGGCCGCCGGGGCCTTCGGCCTGCCCGCGCCGCCTGCCCGCCTGCTCGCCGTCCGTCCGCCCGCCCGCGCGAGGCGCCCGCCAACGGCAACGGCCCCGACTGCGTGGGCAGTCGGGGCCGTCGGCCTTGCTCGGAGCGGGTGACGAGAATCGAACTCGCGTGACCAGTTTGGAAGACTGGGGCTCTACCATTGAGCTACACCCGCATACGCGTACCCGCACCGCAGTCGCGGTGGCGAGGACTGGAACAGGGTACCTGGTCGAGTCGGTGGATTGCACACTCCTTCCACGTTGTCGGCTCGCCGATATCGCCCCGGTCGGGGGCGGGCCGACGTGTACTCTTCTGCTCGGCACCACGGGGTGTGGCGCAGGTTGGTAGCGCGTCCGCTTTGGGAGCGGAAGGCCGTCGGTTCGAATCCGGTCACCCCGACCGTGCGGCAGGGTCTCGTCGGCGGGCGGGGCCCTGTTGTCGTTGCGGGGCACGGGTGTTGTGGCATCCCCACCGACGTGCACCCGGTGCCGGGCACAGTCGCTTTCGTGGTACCGGTAGGATGGACCGCTGGCGGTAGTACGGACAGCAATGCAGCCCCAACCGCCTATCGCCCTGACCGCAAGCCCCCTAGGAGACCCAACCGTGAAGAGCGCCGTCGAGACTCTGAACCCGACCCGGGTTCGACTCACCGTCGAGGTGCCCTTCGAGGAGCTCAAGCCCAGCCTCGACGCGGCGTACAAGAAGATCAACCAGCAGGTCACCGTCCCGGGTTTCCGCAAGGGCAAGATCCCGAACCGGGTCATCGACCAGCGCTTCGGCCGGGGCGCGGTGCTGGAGGAGGCCGTCAACGACGCGCTTCCGCGCTTCTACACGCAGGCCGTCGACGAGGGCCAGATCGACGTTCTGGGCCAGCCGGACATCACCGACATCGCCGGTGTCGAGAACCTGGCCGACGGCGGTGACCTGAAGTTCACCGCCGAGGTCGACGTGCGCCCCGAGGTCACCCTCCCGGACTTCGCCGAGATCGCCGTCGTGGTGGACCCGGTCGAGGTCACCGACGAGGACATCGAGAAGTCGCTGCAGCAGCTGCGCGAGCGCTTCAGCTCCGTGAAGGACGTCGAGCGCGCCGCCGCCGAGGGCGACGTCGTGGTCATCGACCTGGAGGCCAAGGTCGACGGTGAGGTGCCGGAGGACGGCACCGCCACCGGCGTGAGCTACGAGATCGGCTCCGGCCGCCTGCTGGACGGCATCGACGAGGCCGTCGTCGGCCTGTCCGCCGGTGAGTCCAAGACCTTCACCACCACCCTCAAGGGCGGCACCCAGGCCGGCAAGGACTCCGAGGTCACCGTCACCGTGACCACCGTCCAGGAGAAGGAACTCCCGGAGCTGGACGACGAGTTCGCGCAGCTGGCGAGCGAGTTCGACACCCTGGAGGAGCTGCGCGGGGACTCCCGCAAGCGCCTTGAGCGGATGAAGGAGTTCGACCAGGCCACCCAGGCCCAGGAGAAGGTCCTCGACGAGCTGCTCACCCGCGTCGAGATGGAGTACCCGGAGAAGCTGCTCGCGGACGAGATCGGCACCCGCAAGCACAACCTGGAGCACCACCAGCTGGAGCCGATGGGCCTGACCCTCGACACCTACCTCGCCTCCCAGGACAAGTCCCGCGAGGACTACGACAAGGAGACCGAGGACCAGGCGAAGAAGGGCATCAAGACCCAGTTCGTGCTGGACCAGATCGTCAAGAACGAGGAGCTGGGCGTCAACCAGGAGGAGCTCACCGAGCACCTCATCCGTCGCGCCGCCGGCTCCGGCCTGACCCCGGACCAGTTCGCCCAGCAGGTCGTCCAGGGCGGCCAGGTGCAGCTGCTGGTCGGCGAGGTCGCCCGCGGCAAGGCGCTGGCCCTGGTCGTCGAGGCCGCCAAGGTCACCGACACCAACGGTGAGGTCGTGTCCTTCGAGGACGAGGAGGAGGCCACCGAGGCCGCCGCCACCGAGGCCGCCGCCGAGGAGACCACCGAGGCCTGAGCCTCGTAACCGCCGGGAATCCGGCGGAGTTTCGGACCGGGTACGGGCCCGGGCACCCCACGGTGCCCGGGCCCGTCCTCGTTCTGCCTGCTCACCCTGCGCTCACAGCGAACAGTTCTGCGTGGGGGATTCAGCGGCGGGGCCTGCGCGTTAGGGTCGGTGGACAGCGACACACACGCAGATCGACTGAGCAGGTGGCTAAGTGACGTTCCCGCAGATGCAGATGCCTGGCCCGATGGCACCGCACGCCGCCGGCGGCGACGTGGGCGGCGGCCTGGGCGACCAGGTCTACAACCGGCTGCTCAACGAGCGCATCATCTTCCTCGGCCAGCAGGTCGACGACGACATCGCCAACAAGATCACCGCCCAGCTCCTGCTGCTCGCGGCGGACCCCGAGAAGGACATCTACCTCTACATCAACTCCCCGGGCGGCTCGATCTCGGCCGGCATGGCGATCTACGACACCATGCAGTACATCAAGAACGACGTGGTGACCATCGCCATGGGCATGGCCGCGTCGATGGGCCAGTTCCTGCTGACCGCGGGCGCCAAGGGCAAGCGCTTCTCGCTGCCGAACGCCAACATCCTGATGCACCAGCCCTCCGCGGGCCTCGGCGGCTCCGCCACTGACATCCGGATCCAGGCGGAGCAGCTGCTGCGCACCAAGAAGCGGATGTCGGAGCTGATCGCCCAGCACAGCGGCCAGTCCTTCGAGCAGATCACCGCGGACTCCGACCGCGACCGCTGGTTCACGCCGGAGGAGGCCAAGGCGTACGGCCTGATCGACGAGATCATGCACAGCGCCGCGGACGTCCCGGGCGGCGGCGGCACCGGCGCCGGCCAGGCCGGCTGACCGGCATCGGAACCCAGACCGCACGCTTCGGAGGACCAGAGAACATGAACATCCCCAGCCTGTCCGGTGCCAAGGCCCGCCTGGAGGACATGCGGGCCGAGGGCCGCTACATCGTCCCGCGGTTCGTCGAGCGCACCTCGCAGGGCATCCGCGAGTACGACCCGTACGCCAAGCTGTTCGAGGAGCGCATCATCTTCCTCGGCTCGCAGGTGGACGACGTCTCCGCGAACGACATCATGGCGCAGCTGATCTGCCTGGAGTCGATGGACCCGGACCGGGACATCTCGCTGTACATCAACTCGCCCGGTGGCTCGTTCACCGCGCTGACGGCGATCTACGACACCATGCAGTTCGTGAAGCCCGACATCCAGACGGTCTGCATGGGCCAGGCCGCCTCGGCCGCCGCGGTCATCCTGGCCGCCGGCACCCCCGGCAAGCGGATGGCGCTGCCGAACGCCCGGGTGCTGATCCACCAGCCGTACACCGAGACCGGCCGCGGTCAGGTGTCGGACCTGGAGATCCAGGCCAAGGAGATCTTCCGGATGCGCGAGCAGCTGGAGACCATGCTGGCCAAGCACTCCAACAAGAGCGTCGAGCAGGTCCGCGAGGACATCGAGCGCGACAAGATCCTCACCGCCGAGGAGTCGCTGGAGTACGGCCTGATCGACCAGATCATCTCGACCCGCAAGAACTCCTACATGGAGTGATCGCTCGCCCCGGGGCGGCGCGTACGTGACGTACGCCCCGCCCCGGGGCGTTCCGGTCGGGGCCCCGGCCCCGGCACAATGGCTGTCGGGTCATGCACCCGCGACGGCATCTGTTCGGTATCAATTCGCCCAGGGCGTAGGGCAGACCGGTCGAAGTCGGCGGAAACGACGGCTCGGCAGAGTACCGTCGGATACCAGACCGACCGCCGACGGCGAAGCCGGTCTCACAGCACCAGGCCCCGACCCCCGCGGGGCCCCTGGCGAAGGGGAAGCACCTCGTGGCACGCATCGGAGACGGTGGCGACCTGCTCAAGTGCTCGTTCTGCGGCAAGTCGCAGAAGCAGGTGAAGAAGCTGATCGCCGGGCCAGGCGTGTACATCTGCGACGAGTGCATCGACCTGTGCAACGAGATCATCGAGGAGGAGCTCGCGGAGAGCTCCGAGGTGCGCTTCGAGGAACTCCCGAAGCCCCGCGAGATCTACGAGTTCCTGGACCAGTACGTGGTCGGCCAGGACCTCGCCAAGAAGGCGCTGTCGGTCGCGGTCTACAACCACTACAAGCGCGTCC
Organism: Kitasatospora sp. NPDC004531; assembly: GCF_053602195.1. Taxonomy (NCBI): domain Bacteria; kingdom Bacillati; phylum Actinomycetota; class Actinomycetes; order Kitasatosporales; family Streptomycetaceae; genus Kitasatospora; species Kitasatospora sp. NPDC004531. Next base: position 55,201 of record NZ_JBSGDD010000002.1, read on the forward strand.
AGGCGGGCGAGGCCGGTCGTTCCGGCTCCGGCCGGGACGACGCGATCGAGCTGGCCAAGTCGAACATCCTGCTGCTGGGCCCGACCGGCTCCGGCAAGACGCTCCTCGCGCAGACCCTGGCCCGGATGCTCAACGTGCCGTTCGCGATCGCGGACGCCACCGCGCTGACCGAGGCCGGCTACGTCGGCGAGGACGTCGAGAACATCCTGCTGAAGCTGATCCAGGCGGCCGACTACGACGTCAAGAAGGCCGAGACCGGGATCATCTACATCGACGAGATCGACAAGGTCGCCCGCAAGAGCGAGAACCCGTCGATCACCCGGGACGTCTCCGGCGAGGGCGTGCAGCAGGCGCTGCTGAAGATCCTGGAGGGGACCACCGCCTCGGTGCCTCCGCAGGGCGGCCGCAAGCACCCGCACCAGGAGTTCATCCAGATCGACACCACCAACGTGCTGTTCATCGTGGGCGGCGCGTTCGCCGGCCTGGAGCGGATCATCGAGGGCCGGGCGGGTGCCAAGGGCATCGGCTTCGGCGCCACCATCCGCTCCAAGCGCGAGGTGGACTCGGCGGACCACTTCCGCCAGGTGATGCCGGAGGACCTGGTGAAGTTCGGGATGATCCCGGAGTTCATCGGCCGCCTCCCCGTCATCACCTCCGTCCACAACCTGGACCGCGAGGCGCTGCTGCAGATCCTCACCGAGCCGAAGAACGCGCTGGTGAAGCAGTACCGCAAGCTGTTCGAACTGGACGGCGTGGAGCTGGAGTTCACCCGGGACGCGCTGGAGGCCATCGCCGACCAGGCGATCCTGCGGGGCACCGGCGCGCGCGGTCTGCGGGCCATCATGGAGGAGGTGCTGATGTCCGTGATGTACGAGGTGCCGTCCCGGCAGGACGTCGCCCGCGTGGTGGTCACCGGGGACGTGGTCTCCAAGCACGCCATCCCGACCCTGGTCCCGCGCGACATGATCAAGCGTGAGCGCCGGGAGAAGAGCGCCTGACCCGGCGTCAACTCGGCGACAGCGAAAGGGCCCCGCACCGGTGAACGGTGCGGGGCCCTTCGTGTTGTCCGGACTCCCTTGCGGGGCAGGCTACTTGGGGACCTCGGAGAGCTTGCGCAGCTCCTGGGTGTCGGCGACGACCTGGTCCTTGGAGACGCCGTTCGCGCTCTCGCCGTCGAGCTCCAGGACGACCACCACGGAGGAGCTGTCGGCCCAGACGCAGATGCCGCCCTTGGTGCCGCCGATCTCGGTGACGCCGCAGGACATCCGGCCGCCCAGCGGGCCCGCGTCCACGTTGCTGCGCTCGGTGACGCCCTCGCCGCCGGCCGAGAAGCTGCTGAAGGCCGCGTCGACCTGCTTGTCGGGGAACAGCACGTGGCCCTGCATGCCGGAGACCAGCAGCATCTTCCGCTCGTCCGCGGAGCGGTAGATGGTGCTGACCGGCTCGGCCTGGGTGAAGGAGGACTTGTCCTTGCCGAGGCCGTCCTGGAGCATCGTGGACAGCTGCTTGGCGTCCTCGTCCTCCGGGTCGCTGGTCAGGTCCTTGAAGCTCTGCGGCAGCGCGACCTTGTACTTGCCGGTGTCCGCGGCGGTGTCGTAGATCAGGTAGCCGATCACGCCGGCGCCGCCGAGCACCACGGCGGCCACGACGGAGAGGCCGATCCACAGGCCCTTGCGGGACTTCTTGGCCACCGGCACGCCGGGCGGGTAGTAGCCGGCGGGGGCGCCGGGCGGGAAGCCCTGCGGCGGCACGGCGCCGCCGCCCCAGGCCTGCTGCTGCGGCGCGGCCGGCTGGCCGTAGCCGCCCTGGGGCGCGCCCTGCGGGGGTATCGGACCGTCCGGGGTGGACGGCCCGAAGCCGGGCTGCGGCGGGCCGAACTGGTTGTCGGACACGGGGGCTCCGTTCGAGCGTGAAGTGTGCTGCGGTGACGCTTACTTGGCGACGGTCGAGGCGTCGCGGAACTGGCGGGCGCGGGCCGCGGCCTCGGTGGTGCTGATGGACTTGCCGCTGGAGTCCATGGAGACGAACGCGACCACGCCGATGGTGGAGTGGCTGGCGAACATGCAGATCGGGATGCCGGGGGAGGCCTTGCCGGTGGTGCCGGTGTCCGAGGCGCCCACGCCGCAGCGGAGCTTGGCGCCGGAGTCGGTCGGGTCGTTCGCGTCGACGTCCTTCAGCTCCTCCTTCCAGACCGGCTTGTCCGAACCGTCCTCGCCGTCACCCTCGTTGATCTTCTGGGCGGCGACGTCGAGCGCCTTGGCCGGGTCCGGGACCTTGCCCCAGGAGCCGCTGAAGCTGGCCACGTCGGTGGGGGTCTTCTGGTACGTCGCGGTGAGCGAGCCCTCGAAGGTGCCGATGCCGTCCAGGCCCTTCAGCTCGCCCTTCTCGGAGACGTTCTTCTGGGTGTAGCCGGACACGCTCTGCGGCGCGGCCAGCTTGTACTTGCCCGCGCTGTCCGCGCCCTTGGAGCCGCTCAGCGCGAACCACGCGCCACCGCCGGCGACGGCCAGCACCAGGACCACCACCAGGGCGATGATCCCGCCCTTGCCCTTGGACGGGGCGGGCGGCGGCGGGAAGCCGCCGTAACCGGGCTGCCCGGGCGGGCCGGGCTGCTGCGGCATGCCGCCCCACTGCTGCTGGGGCGGCGGCGGCTGCTGCGGGTAGCCGTACCCCGGCTGCCCGGCGGGCGGCTGCGGCGCGCCGTAGGCCGGCGGCTGCGGAGCCCCGTACCCGGGCGGCTGCTGCGGAGCGCCGTACGCCGGCGGCTGGGGGGCGCCGTAGGCCGGAGGCTGCTGCGGGGCGCCGTAGCCGGGCTGCGGCGGCGGAGCACCGTACGGCTGCGGCGGCTGCCCCTGCGGATACTGCTGCGGTCCCTGGCCCTGGCCGTACATATGTCTTTTCTCCCCCGCCGCTTCTGTTGCGCGGCCCCGTCCGATCGACTATGCGGGCACGCTACCGTACGGCCCCCCCAGCGCGCCCGACCGGTCGCCGCACTGTCGGGTCACAATTGCCGCCCCGGCTTCCGTAAACTGTGCGTCGTGACCGACACGACGAACCAGCGCCCCGCGAGCAAGCCCGGGGACGAAGCAGCCACCCTCCCGACGACCTACACCCCCGCGGACGTAGAGGGCGAGCTGTACGAGCGCTGGGTAGAGCGTGGCTACTTCACGGCCGACGCGAAGAGCGACAAGCCCCCGTTCACCATCGTCATCCCGCCGCCGAACGTCACCGGCAGCCTGCACCTGGGCCACGCGTTCGAGCACACGCTGATCGACGCGCTGGTCCGTCGCAAGCGCATGCAGGGCTACGAGGCGCTGTGGCAGCCGGGCATGGACCACGCCGGCATCGCCACCCAGAACGTGGTCGAGCGCGAGCTCGCCAAGGAGGGCAAGTCCCGCCACGACCTGGGCCGCGAGGCCTTCGTCGAGCGCGTCTGGAAGTGGAAGGCGGAGTCCGGCGGCCAGATCTCCGGCCAGATGCGGCGTCTGGGCGACGGCGTGGACTGGTCCCGCGAGCGCTTCACCATGGACGAGGGCCTGTCGCAGGCCGTCCAGACCATCTTCAAGAAGCTCTTCGACGAGGAGCTGATCTACCGCGCCGAGCGCATCATCAACTGGTGCCCGCGCTGCCTGACCGCCATCTCGGACATCGAGGTGGAGTACCAGGACGACGACGGCGAGCTGGTCTCGATCCGCTACGGCGAGGGCGAGAACTCGATCGTGGTGGCCACCACCCGCGCCGAGACGATGCTGGGCGACACCGCGGTCGCCGTCCACCCGGACGACGAGCGCTACAAGCACATGGTCGGAACCGAGATCGAGCTGCCGCTGACCGGCCGCCGGATCCCGATCGTCGCCGACGCCCACGTCGACCCGGAGTTCGGCACCGGCGCCGTCAAGGTGACCCCGGCGCACGACCCCAACGACTTCGAGATCGGCCAGCGCCACAACCTGCCGAACATCGCGGTCATGGACGAGCACGCCGTCATCACCGTCCACGGTCCCTTCCTCGGCCTGGACCGCCTGGAGGCCCGCTCGGCGATCGTCGCCGCCCTGCGTGCCGAGGGCCGGATCGTCGCCGAGAAGCGCCCGTACGTCCACTCGGTGGGCCACTGCTCGCGTTGCAAGACCACCATCGAGCCGCGGCTGTCCATGCAGTGGTGGGTCAAGGTCGGCCCGCTGGCCAAGGCCGCCGGCGACGCCGTCCGCGACGGCAAGGTCAAGATCCACCCGCAGGAGATGGAGAAGCGGTACTTCGACTGGGTCGACAACCTGCACGACTGGTGCATCTCGCGCCAGCTCTGGTGGGGCCACCGCATCCCGGTCTGGTACGGCCCGAACGGCGAGATCATCTGCGTCGGCCCGGACGAGCAGCCGCCCACCGGCGAGGGCTGGCACCAGGACACCGACGTCCTGGACACCTGGTTCTCCTCCGGCCTGTGGCCGTTCTCCACGCTCGGCTGGCCGGAGCAGACCGAGAGTCTGGCGAAGTTCTACCCGAACTCCGTCCTGGTGACCGGCTACGACATCCTGTTCTTCTGGGTCGCCCGGATGATGATGTTCGGCCTCTACGCGATGGACGGCACCCCGCCGTTCCACACGATCGCGCTGCACGGCATGGTCCGTGACCAGAACGGCAAGAAGATGTCGAAGTCCTTCGGCAACGTGGTCAACCCGCTGGACTGGATGGACAAGTACGGCTCGGACGCGCTGCGCTTCACGCTGGCACGCGGCGCCAACCCGGGCGTGGACGTGCCGATCGGCGAGGACTGGGTCCAGGCGGCCCGCAACTTCGCCAACAAGATCTGGAACGCCACCCGCTTCGCGCTGATGAACGGCGCCACCGTCGAGGGCCCGCTGCCCGCGCCGGAGGAGCTGACCGCGGCCGACCGCTGGATCCTGTCGCGCCTGGGCAGCACCGTCGCCGAGGTGGACGGGCTGTACGAGGACTACCAGTTCTCCAAGCTCTCCGAGGCGCTGTACCACTTCGCCTGGGACGAGGTCTTCGACTGGTACGTCGAGCTCTCCAAGACCACCCTGGCCAAGGGCGGCCCGCAGGCCGACGCCACCCGCCGGGTGCTCGGCGAGGTCCTGGACGTCACCCTGCGCCTGCTGCACCCGATCGTGCCGTTCGTCACCGAGGCCCTGTGGACCACGCTGACCGGCGCCGAGTCGGTGGTCATCGCCGACTGGCCGACGGACAGCGGGTTCCGCGACGCCGCCGCCGAGGCGGAGATCGTCTCCCTCCAGCAGGTGGTCACCGAGGTCCGCCGGTTCCGCACCGACCAGGGCCTCAAGCCGGGCCAGCGCGTCCCGGCCGCCCTGGAGTTGGACGGCACCCCGCTGGCCGCCCACGAGGACGCGATCCGCTCGCTGCTCCGCCTGACGGTGCCGGAGGAGGGCTTCCACGCCACCGCCTCGCTGCCCATCGCCGGCACCACCGTCGCGCTGGACCTGTCCGGCACCATCGACGTCCCGGCCGAACGCAAGCGCCTGCAGAAGGACTTGGCGGCGGCCGAGAAGGAGAAGGCGCAGGCCACCGGCAAGCTCGGCAACGAGGCGTTCCTGGCCAAGGCGCCCGACGAGGTGGTCGCCAAGATCCGCACCCGGCTGGAGACCGCCGAGGCGGACATCGCCCGGATCACCGCGCAGTTGGCGGCGCTGCCGCAGGGCTGACCGCCCGCCCGGAAGGGCCGCCGCTCCCGCTTCGCGGGGGCGGCGGCCCTTCGCCATTTGCGAGTTGGGGCCCATGGGTTGTCAATTCCCTTGGCCGCGCGTCGCCGTAACGGTTTCGCTGCGGCTATTCGCCCGGTATTCCCGACAATTGGAGTACTCCGCCAAAGGGAATACAACGCGTTGCCGCCCCCCGCGCGTTCAGCGAACTTCGCACATCGAATGTGTACGGTGGGCGGAGTTCCCATTCGGGCGGGGCATCGAACGGAGGGCAGAAGCATGGTGGCGACCAGGGAGTTGGCCGACGAACTTCCGATGGAGGAGGTGGAGGCGGCCAAGGCCCGGGCGGCGACCCTGCTGCTGGCATTCCGGCACGGAAACCAGCTCGCCTTCGACGCCGAACTCGACCTGCTGCTCACCGAGAACGCCGAGCGCGAGGCGGCCACCCTGCTGGTGTGGATCGCCGCCGAGGCGGTCCGCAAGGCGTACGCCCCCGAGGTCGCCGACCGGGTGCTGCGCGGTCTGGCCCGGCGCGCCCCGTACGGCGCCGCCGAGGTCGCGGTGGACGAGGAGACGGCGAGCGCCGCGATGCTGCTGGAGGCCGTCGTGGACGGGGACGTCGTGGCGGTCCGCGCCCTGGTGGCGGGCACCCCCGACACCACCTACCTGCTCGGCGGCCTGCTGCAGGCGGTGGCGATGATGCTGCCGCTGCTGCCGGAGGGCGAGGCCGAGGAGATCGCCGCCGAACTGCGCCGCCGGCACGCCGCGCGACTGCCCACTCCCCGCGTCACCACTTGACGGATCGTCACTGCGCGGGCCCGGCACGGAGAGTCCTCCGCGCCGGGCCCGCCGTCGTCGCGCGCGGCTACGGCATGGCGTGCAGGTGCGAGCCGACGGTGTTGGCGATGCCGCCGCCCGCGAGGGCGTCCCAGTTGGTGGACCAGGTCATCGCGCCGCCGATGCCCGGCCAGGTCTTCGAAGGCTTGTAGGAGCCGCAGTTGGTGCCCGAGGCGAGGCAGTCCAGCGCCGCGTTCACGGTCGCCGGGCTGGTGTAGCCGCCGCCCGCCGCACTGGTCGAGGCGGGCACCCCGAGGCCGACCTGGCTCGGGTCGAGGCCGCCCTGCAACTGGATGCAGGCCAGCCCGGTGAGGAAGTTCTCGGTGCCCTGCGAGTACACCCCGCCGTCGCAGCCGAGCATCGCCCCGGAGTTGTAGTACTGCATGTTGACGATGGTCAGGATGTCCTTGGTGGCCAGCGCCAGCTTGAAGTACTCGGTGCCGGTGGACTGCATGTCGATGGTCTGCGGGGCCATGGTGAGCACGAAGCCGGCCCCCACCTTGGCCGCCAGGCTGTGCAACGCCTGTGCCATGTAGGTGGCGTTGACGCCGTTCTCCAGGTCGATGTCGATCCCGTCGAAGCCGTAGGCCTGGATCAGGCTGTACGCGGAGTTGGCGAAGTTGGCCGCCGCGGTCGAACTCGCCACCGACACCGTGCCGTTCTGCCCGCCGACCGAGATGATCACCTTCTTGCCGGCCGCCCGCTTGGCCGCGATGTCGGCCTTGAACTGGGCGTCGGTGTAGCCGTTCAGCTTCGAGGACAGCGCCGGGTCCAGCGTGAAGGAGATCCCGCCCGGAGTCCCGGTGGCGTCCGCGAAGGCCACCGCGATGATGTCGTACGCCGCCGGGACGTCACTGATCCGCTGCGGGGTCGCGCCGTTGTAGAAGTTCTGCCAGTAGCCGGTCAGCCGGTGCTTCGGCCCGGGCGGCGGCGGGGTGCTGGCCGAGCCGCTGGGCGACGGCGACGCGGACGTGGAGGTCGACGGCGACGCGGAGGTGGAGGTCGAAGGGGACGGCGAGGACGAGCCGGAACCGGACGCGGAGGCCGACGGGCTGGGCGAGCCGGTGCCCGGGCCGACCATCGACACCTTGTCCACCAGGTACGCGGACTGGCCGTACCAGCCGTGGAACCACACCTGCACCGAGGTGGTGGACGCCCCGGTGGTGAAGGTCGTGGTCAGCGTGTTCCACCCGGTGTTGGAGGTCCAGGTGGACGGGTCGGTGCCGCCGGTGCCGGTGGCGCCCAGGAACACGTACGAGCCCTGCGCCACCGCGGAGAGGGTGTACGTCGAGTTCGGCAGCACGGTGACCTGCTGCGAACAGTTGGCGTAGTCGGAGCCGGCCGGGGCGCCCTGCAGGTCCCAGCCGGTGGCGGAGTTGTTCACCGCGGTGACGGTCGGGCCGCAGGTCCACGGCGCGAGGTGGTTGCCGGACGAGAAGTCGCCGTTCTGGATCACGTCCACGTTCGCGGCGGTGGCCGTCCCGGTGCCGGTCAGCACCATGCCGACCAGCGCCAGCGCGGCCGACAGCAACCCGGCGAGCAGGGCCCGCGCGCCGCGCGGGTCTCGATGTGGTGCACGCATGCCATCTCCATGTGGGGGAGTGTCGATGGGGGTGCGGTGCGGGGAGCGGGGAGCGACTCACACGGTGGACTGGACCAATTCGGGTGTCAAGAGGGCCGGGGCGGCTTCGCCCGCCGCCGGGGTGGCCGTCGGGGACGGACGTCGGGAGTCCTTAGACTGGCAAGGTGAGCGACAAGGCCGAGCCCAACCCCTACACCGTCCGTCCCGCCGACGCCGGCGGCACCGACTCCGAACTGCGCGCCGTCGAGGCCGAACTGGCCACCCGCTGGCCGGAGAACAAGCTGGAGCCCTCGCTCGACCGGATCGAGGCGCTGATGGACATCCTCGGCCAGCCGCAGCGCTCCTACCCGTCCATCCACATCACCGGCACCAACGGCAAGACCTCCACCGCCCGGATGATCGAGCAGCTGCTCGGCGCCTTCGAGCTGCGCACCGGCCGCTACACCTCCCCGCACGTGGAGTCCGTCACCGAGCGGATCAGCCTGGACGGGGCGCCGATCAGCCCGGAGAAGTTCGTCGAGACCTACCGCGACATCGAGCCGTACGTGCGGATGGTGGACGCGGCGCAGCCGGTCGCGATGTCCTTCTTCGAGGTGCTCACCGGCATGGCGTACGCCGCCTTCGCGGACGCCCCGGTGGACGTCGCCGTGGTCGAGGTCGGCATGGGCGGCTCCTGGGACGCCACCAACGTGATCGACGCCCAGGTCTCGGTGATCACCCCGATCGGCCTGGACCACACCGACAAGCTCGGCGACACCACCGGCAGGATCGCGGTCGAGAAGTCCGGGATCATCAAGCCGGGCGCGCTCGCCGTGGTCGCCCAGCAGCAGTTGGACGCCGCCGAGACCATCCTGCGCCGGGCCGTCGAGGTGGACGCCACGGTGGCCCGCGAGGGCATGGAGTTCGGCGTGCTGCGCCGCGAGGTCGCCATCGGCGGCCAGCTGATCACCCTGCGCGGCCTCGGCGGCCACGAGTACCAGGACGTCTTCCTGCCGCTGCACGGCGACCACCAGGCGCAGAACGCGGCCCTCGCGCTGAGCGCCGTCGAGGCGTTCTTCGGCGTCGGCCAGGGCGGCGCCGAGCACCTGGACGAGGACAAGGTCCGCCAGGCGTTCTCCGGCGTCTCCTCCCCGGGCCGCCTGGAGGTGGTCCGCCGCAGCCCCACCGTGATCCTGGACGCCGCGCACAACCCGCACGGCGCGCAGGCCGCGGTCGCCGCGCTGGGCGAGGCGTTCGGCTTCACCAAGCTGGTCGGCGTGATCGGCACCAGCGGCGACAAGGACGTCAGCGGCCTGCTGGAGGCGTTCGAGCCGATCCTCGCCGAGGTGGTCGTCACCCAGAACTCCACCCACCGCGCGATGCCGGTCGACGAGCTGGCCGCGCTGGCCGTCGAGGTGTTCGGCGAGGACCGGGTGCAGGTCGAGCCCCGGCTGGACGACGCCATCGACGCCGCGGTCACCCTCGCCGAGGAGGAGGACCTCGGCGGCGCCGGCGTCCTGGTCACCGGCTCCGTCATCACGGTGGGCGAGGCGCGCCTGCTGTTCGGAAGGAAGTAACCGCCGATGCGCACCCTGTGCTCCTCCACCCTGATCGGCGAGGCGCTGCTGATCATGTTCGCCGGCCTGGTCGCGATGAAGCTGACCGACGTCGGCACCGGCACCATCTGGGCGGTCAGCGGCGTCGCCATCCTGCTGTGCGTGCTGCTGTGCGGCGTGATCACCCGCCCCGGCGCGGTCTGGGTCGGCTGGGCGCTCCAACTCGGCGTGCTGGCCAGCGGGTTGGTGCTGCCGACGATGTACGCCTTCGGCGTGGTGTTCGGCGGCCTGTGGTGGTGCTCGGTGCACTACGGCCGCAAGATCGACGAGTTCAAGGCGCAGCGCGCGGCGGCCGCCGCGGCGACCGCCTGAGCCGGGCTGGGCGCGGAGGCGGCGACCGGGCCGGGGTAGTGTCAGGTGCACACACCGCACCACCCACGACCTCAGGAGCCGCCCCGTGTCCCAGCGCACTCTCGTCCTGCTCAAGCCCGACGCCGTCAAGCGCGGCCTGGCCGGCGAGATCATCAGCCGGATCGAGCGCAAGGCCGGCTGGCGCTTCGCCGCGATGGAGCTTCGCACCTTCGACCGCGGCACCCTGGAGCAGCACTACGCCGAGCACGTCGGCCGTCCGTTCTACGAGCCGCTGCTGGAGTTCATGACCTCCGGCCCGTCGATCGCGCTGATCGTCGAGGGCGAGAACGTGATCCCGGGCATCCGCGCGCTGGCCGGCGCCACCGACCCGCTGCAGGCGGGCGCGGGCACCATCCGCGGCGACTACGCGACGATCACCCGCGAGAACCTGATCCACGCCTCGGACTCGCCCGAGTCGGCCGAGCGCGAGATCAAGATCTTCTTCCCGGCCCACGTCTGAGGCCGCCGGCGGAAGCCCGGTAGGACCCTGGTGCCCCTGCCTCGGCAGGGGCATTTCGCCCAACCGGGCGTTCATCCTCAAATCACGGAACCCTACCCTCCGACACGGCGTCCCAATGCCAGGAGAAGCCGATCCGTGCCCGGACAATGGGCGGGACGCCGTACCCGCCGCTCGTCATGTCCGGCGTGATTACGATGGACCCCAACTCACGGGCCCGGAGCGGCAGCTCAGCCGCCGGCAGCCCCGTTGCGGGCCTGCGCGGCCGGCTCTCTCTCCCCCCGCCCTTGATCCACATTCGGGAAGGCACTCGACATCCCATGGCGAACAACCTGTCGTTCCTCGGCCGGGACCTGGCGATCGACCTCGGCACCGCGAACACACTGGTGTACGTCCGGGGCAAGGGCATCGTTCTGAACGAGCCGTCGGTGGTCGCGGTGAACACCAACACCGGCGGAATCCTCGCGGTGGGCGCCGAGGCCAAGCAGATGATCGGCCGCACCCCCGGCAACATCGTGGCGATCCGCCCGCTGAAGGACGGCGTGATCGCCGACTTCGAGATCACCGAGCGGATGCTGCGGTACTTCATCCTGAAGATCCACCGCCGCCGCTACCTGGCCCGCCCCCGGGTCGTGGTCTGCGTGCCGTCCGGCATCACCGGCGTCGAGCGCCGCGCCGTGGTGGAGGCCAGCATGCTGGCCGGCGCCCGCCAGGTGCACATCATCGAGGAGCCGATGGCCGCCGCGATCGGCGCCGGTCTCCCGGTGCACGAGCCGACCGGCAACATGGTCGTCGACATCGGCGGCGGCACCACCGAGGTCGCGGTGATCTCGCTCGGCGGCATCGTCACCGCCCAGTCCCTGCGGGTGGCGGGCGACGAGCTGGACAACGCGATCGTCCAGCACATCAAGAAGGAGTACAGCCTGCTGCTGGGCGAGCGCAGCGCCGAGCAGATCAAGATGTCGATCGGCTCCGCGTTCGGCCTGGAGGACGAGAAGGACGAGCACGCCGAGATCCGCGGCCGCGACCTGGTCTCCGGTCTGCCGAAGACCGTGGTGATCTCCGCCGCCGAGGTCCGCGAGGCCATCGACGAGCCGGTGAACTCGATCATCGACTCGGTGAAGACCACCCTCGACCAGTGCCCGCCGGAGCTGGCCGGCGACGTGATGGACCGCGGCATCGTCCTCACCGGCGGCGGCGCCCTGCTGCGCGGCCTGGACGAGCGGCTGCGCCGGGAGACCGGCATGCCGGTGCACATCGCCGAGAACCCGCTCGACTCGGTGGCCCTGGGGGCGGGCAAGTGCGTCGAGGAGTTCGAGGCACTGCAGCAGGTACTCGACGCCCAGCCGCGTCGCTAGACAACTTTCCAACTGAAGAACAGACAGAGCTGATGGACCAGCTGATGGACAATCGGCACGAAGGGGCGGCAGCAGCACCGTGAGGGACACCCGACAGAGTCGACTACTGCTGGTCCTACTGGTCGCGCTCGCTTTCGCCCTGATCACCGTCGACATCAAGGGCGGCCAGGACTCGCCGCTCGGCGCACCGCGCCGGGCGGCCGCTTCCGTGCTCGGCCCGGTGGAGAACGCCGCGGCCGGCGCCGTCGACCCGATCGCCGGATACATCCGGGCGATCCGCGACGCCGGCACGCACCAGCAGCGCCTGGACCAGATCACCCGGGAGAACACCGACCTGCGCCAGAAGCTGGCCTCCTCGGACGCCGCGGCCGGCCGCACCAAGCAGCTGGACGACATGCTGCGCACCGCCGGCACCGGCGGCTACACCGTCAAGGCGGCGCAGGTGATCGCGATCGGCGCCGCCCAGGGCTTCTCCTGGACCATCACCATCGACGCCGGCAGCGACGACGGCCTGACCCGCGACATGACCGTCATCGATGGCCAGGGCCTGGTCGGTCGGATCACCACCGTCGCCCCGACCACCGCCACCGTGCTGCTGGCCTCCGACCCCGGCTTCACCGCCGGCGTCCGGCTGGAGGGCAACAACGAGATCGGCTTCGCGGCCGGTCAGGGCGCCTCGCCGATGAAGATCGAGTTGCTGAACGGTCGCGCCCAGGTGAAGGCCGGCGACCGGCTGGTCACCTTCGGCTCGCAGAGCGGGCGCCCGTTCGTCCCCGGCGTCCCGGTCGGCACCGTCAAGGAGGTGCAGGCCACCCCGGGCCAGCTCACCAAGACCGTCCTGGTCGAGCCGTACGTGCAGTTCACCCGCCTCGACCTGGTCGGCGTGGTGGTCGTGCCGCCGCGCACCGACCCGCGGGACGCGGTGCTGCCGCCGGTTCCCGCCGCCTCCGCCGGCGCCGCGGGCAACCCGCAGGCGCCGATCGCCAACGCACCGTCCACCTCCGGGGGGAACTGATGTTTCGTCCGTCTCGGATCCTGCTGTCCGCCGTCCTGCTGGTGCTCGCCCTGGTGATCCAGGTCAGCATCCTCGGACGGCTCCAACTGCCCGGCGCCACACCGGACTTGCTGATGCTGGTGGTGGTCGGCCTGGGCCTGGTCCACGGCTCCACCGGCGGCTGCCTGGCGGGCTTCTCGGCCGGTCTGCTGGCCGACCTCGCCCCGCCGTCCGACCACGCGGTCGGCCGGTACGCGCTGGTGCTCTGCCTGGTCGGCTACGGCGCCGGACTGCTCCGCCCGGAGGCCGGCCGGCAGCGCTCCGCGATCAGCGCGATCGGCGTGGTCGCCGTCGCCGCGGTGGTCTCCACCCTGCTGTACGCCACCGTCGGCGCCCTGGTCGGCGACACCGCCGCCCGGCACGTCGGCCTGACCGGACTGGTCTTCAGCGCCCTGCTCTACGACGTGCTGCTGGCCCCGTTCACCGTCCCGCTGGTGATGCTGCTGGCCCGCCGCTTCGACGGCGACCGGGTGGTCAACGAGACGCTGCGCGGCGCGGACGGCGGCTCCGGCCTCGGCGCGCTGGCCCGCTACCGCACCACCCGGGAGACCTCGCCCACCCCCTCCTACAAGAAGAAGCGCGCGCTCGGCCTCGCCAAGCGCCCCTGAGCCGGGACGGAGTCCGCGCACGTGACGAACATTCCCGAGACCGGCCGCACCCGGCGGGTGACGATCCGGCTGGTGGTGCTGCAGATCCTGGTGCTGTCCCTGCTGGCCACCCTCGGCGGCCGGCTGTGGTACCTGCAGATCCGCAACGGCAAGGAGTTCAGCGAGAAGGCCCAGGGCAACCACATCCGCGAGGTGGTGGAACCCGCCGTCCGCGGCGAGATCCTGGACGCCGCCGGCCGGATCCTGGCCGGCAACGAGACCAAGCTGGTGGTGTCGGTGTCCCGCACCGCGCTGATGCAGCAGAAGGACCGCGGCAAGGAGGTGCTGACCCGGCTCGCCGAGGTCCTCGGCGTGCCCGCCGACGACGTGAAGAACAAGGTCCGGCTGTGCGACGCGAAGACCCCGCAGCCGTGCTGGAACGGCTCCCCGTACCAGCCGATCCCGGTCACCCAGCAGGCCACCACCCAGCAGGCGATGCAGATAATGGAGCGCCGCGAGGACTTCCCCGGCGTCACCGCCCAGCCCACCGCGCTGCGCCGCTACACCGGCGCCGAGGGCGCCAGCGCCGCCCAGATCCTCGGCTACCTGTCGCCCGTCACCGACGACGAGGTCACCAAGACCGCAGACAAGTCCGGCCGTGAGCGCCGCCTGCCCTCCGACCAGATCGGCCGGGCCGGCCTGGAGTCCGTCTACGACGACGACCTGCGCGGCACCACCGGCGTCGACCGGCTGGAGGTCGACAACCTGGGCCGGGTGATCGGCAGCGCCGGCACCACCCCCGCCCAGCCCGGCAACAACCTGGTCACCTCGATCGACGCCCGGGTGCAGAAGGTCGTCGAGGACCAGCTGAACCAGGCCATGGTCGAGGCGCGCAAGGTCTTCGACAAGGAGACCAACCGCAACTACATCGCCGACTCCGGCGCGGCCGTGGTGATGGACGTCCACACCGGCCGGATCGTCGCGATGGCCAGCGCCCCCACCTACGACCCCAACCTGTGGGTCGGCGGCATCTCCGCCAAGGACTACGAGGCGCTGAACAGCAAGGACTCCAACTACCCGCTGATCAACCGCGCCATACAGGGTCAGTCGGCGCCCGGCTCGACCTTCAAGGTCATCTCCACCACCGCCGCCGTGCAGGCCGGGTACGACCTCAACGGGCGCTACCCCTGCCCGAAGTCGCTGACCATCGGCGGTCGCGAGTTCAAGAACTTCGAGTCCGAGCAGTTCGGTGACATCACCCTGGAGAAGGCGCTCGAAGTCTCCTGCGACACCGTGTTCTACGGCCTGGCCTACGACCAGTGGATGAAGGACGGCGGCCTCAAGCCCAAGAAGGACGCCCCGGACTGGTTCTTCAAGACCGCCCACGAGTTCGGCCTCGGCGCCAAGACCGGCATCGACCTGCCGGGCGAGGTCCCCGGCCGGGTGCCCGACCGGCAGTGGAAGCAGTCCTACTACGACGCGATGAAGCAGTCCTGGTGCGACCAGGCGGCCAAGGGCGGCCACGAGTACGCCGACGAGATCGCCCGCGAGAACTGCGCCGACGGCAACCAGATGCGCGCCGGTGACATGGTCAACTTCGCCATCGGCCAGGGCGACACCCTGGTCACCCCGCTGCAGATGGCCCGGATCTACTCGGCGCTCGCCAACGGCGGCACCCTGTACCGGCCCAGCATCGGCAAGGCGGTGGTCAGCCCCGACGGCACGCTGGTGCGCGACATCGCCCCGCACGAGGACGGCAAGATCCCCGCCCAGGGGCAGCTGCTCGAATACATCGACCAGGCCACCGCCGGCGTCATCACCAGCGGCACCGCCGCCTGGAAGTTCACCGGCGCCGGCTGGCCGCAGGGCAAGATCGAACTGCACGCCAAGACCGGTACCGCCGAGGTCGCCGGCAAGCAGACCACCTCCTGGCTGACGACGTACAGCAAGGACTACGCGGTCGTCATGACGATAAGCCAGGGCGGCACCGGCTCCGGCGGCTCCGGCGACTCGGTGCGACGGATCTACCAGGCGCTGTACGGCGTCGACGACAAGGGCACCATCGACAACGGCAAGGCGCTGCTGCCCAAGCCGCAGGCCGAACTGCCCAAGTTCAACCCGGACGGCACCGCGATCGTCCAGGCCGCGTACACCTACGAGGGCGACCGGACCTTCCTGGACCCGGCCCGTCCCGCCCAGGCCGACCCGGCGCCCGCGGTGGCGCTGGCCGCCCTGGAGCCCAACCGGGCCGGCGGCCCCGGAAGGAGCCGTTCGTGAGCTCCTACGGCTCGTACCGCCCCCCGCGGCGCTCCTTCCTGGCGCGGGCGCTGGCCAAGGACTCCCCGCTGCGGCGGCTCGACTGGATCATGATCCTGGCGGCGCTCGCGCTGTCCCTGATGGGCTCGCTGCTGGTGTGGTCCGCCACCCGCGGCCGCGACTCGCTCACCCACGGGGACCCGCAGTACTTCCTGTACCGGCACCTGACCAACCTGGTGATCGGCGTCGCCCTGTGCGTCGCGGTGGTCGTGCTCGGCACCAGGCGGCTGCGCACCGCCGTGCCGTTCGTCTACCTGGCCGTGATCCTGATGCTGTTCGCGGTGCTCAGCCCGCTCGGCTCGACCATCAACGGCGCGCACTCCTGGATCCAGTTCGGCGGCGGATTCTCCATCCAGCCCGCCGAGTTCGCCAAGCTGGCGATCGTGCTGGGAATGGCCGTGCTGCTGTCCGCACGGGTGGACGCCGGCGAGCGGGAGTTCCCGCCCACCCGCAGCGTGCTGCAGGCGCTGGCCGTGGCGGCGTTCCCGATGGGCGTGGTCATGCTGATGCCCGACCTCGGCTCGGTGATGGTGATGGCCGTCACCACGCTCGGCGTGCTGATGGCCTCCGGCGCCGCCAACCGCTGGACGTTCGGCCTGCTGGCGGGAGGCGTGGCCGGCGCCCTCGCGGTGTGGCAGCTCGGCGTGCTCGACCAGTACCAGATCGACCGCTTCGCGGCGTTCGCCAACCCGGCGCTCGACCCGTCCGGCGTCGGCTACAACACCGCCCAGGCCCGGATCGCCATCGGCTCCGGCGGGCTGACCGGCATGGGCCTGTTCCACGGCACCCAGACCACCGGCCAGTTCGTGCCCGAGCAGCAGACCGACTTCGTGTTCAGCGTGGCCGGCGAGGAGCTCGGCTTCGTCGGCGCCCTGGTGATGATCGGCCTGCTCGGCGTCATCCTGTGGCGGGCCTGCCGGATAGCGCGCCAGGCCACCGACCTGTTCGGGACGATCCTGGCGGCCGGCGCGGTCACCTGGTTCGCCTTCCAGGCCTTCGAGAACATCGGCATGAACCTCGGCATCATGCCGGTCGCCGGCATCCCGCTGCCGTTCGTCTCCTACGGCGGCTCCTCGATGTTCGCGGTGTGGATCGCGATCGGGCTGTTGCAGTCCGTGCGCTCCCAGCGACCGATAGCGATATAGCCCGCACAGCGGTGCGAACCAGTGACCCTCGGGGCTCGGCTACCCTTGAGGGTCACTGCTTTTTCTGCCGTAAAGGTCCTTGCGCATGACTGTCGAATCGGTCTTCCCACGCCTGGAGGCCCTCCTCCCGCACGTCCAGAAGCCGATCCAGTACGTCGGTGGCGAGCTCAACTCGACCGTCAAGGACTGGGACGCCTGCGATGTCCGCTGGGCGCTGATGTACCCCGACGCCTACGAGGTCGGGCTGCCCAACCAGGGCACCATGATCCTCTACGAGGTGCTGAACGAGCGCGAGGGCGTCCTCGCCGAGCGCAGCTACAGCGTCTGGCCCGACCTCGAAGCCCTGATGCGCGAGCACGGCGTCCCCCAGTTCACGGTCGACGCCCACCGCCCGATCAAGGCCTTCGACGTCTTCGGCCTGTCCTTCTCCACCGAGCTCGGCTACACCAACATGCTGACCGCGCTCGACCTGGCCGGCATCCCGCTGAACGCCGCCGACCGCACCATGGACGACCCGGTCGTGCTGGCCGGCGGCCACGCCGCGTTCAACCCCGAGCCGATCGCCGACTTCATCGACGCCGCCGTCATCGGCGACGGCGAGCAGGCCGTCCTCGACATCACCGACATCGTCCGCGCCTGGAAGGCCGAGGGCCGCCCCGGCGGCCGCGACGAACTGCTGCTGCGCCTCGCCAGGACCGGCGGCGTGTACATCCCGCGGTTCTACGACGTCGAGTACCTGCCGGACGGCCGCATCGGCCGCGTCGTGCCCAACCGCCCCGGCGTGCCGTGGCGGGTCTCCAAGCACACCGTCATGGACCTCGACGAGTGGCCCTACCCCAAGCAGCCGCTCGTCCCGCTCGCCGAGACCGTGCACGAGCGGATGTCGGTGGAGATCTTCCGCGGCTGCACCCGCGGCTGCCGTTTCTGCCAGGCCGGCATGATCACGCGCCCCGTGCGGGAGCGAAGCATCACCGGCATCGGCGAGATGGTCGAGCGCGGCCTCAAGGCCACCGGCTTCGAGGAGGTCGGCCTGCTGTCGCTGTCCTCCGCCGACCACTCCGAGATCGCCGACGTCACCAAGGGCCTCGCCGACCGCTACGCCGAGGACAAGATCGGCCTCTCGCTGCCGTCCACCCGGGTCGACGCCTTCAACATCGACCTCGCCAACGAGCTCTCCCGCAACGGCCGCCGCTCCGGCCTCACCTTCGCGCCCGAAGGCGGCTCCGAGCGGATCCGCAAGGTCATCAACAAGATGGTGTCCGAGGAGGACCTCATCAACACGGTGGCCACCGCGTACGGCAACGGCTGGCGCCAGGTGAAGCTGTACTTCATGTGCGGCCTGCCCACCGAGACCGACGAGGACGTGCTGCAGATCGGCGAGATGGCGAAGAACGTCATCGCCAAGGGCCGCGAGGTCACCGGCACCAACGACATCCGCTGCACCGTCTCCATCGGCGGCTTCGTCCCCAAGCCGCACACGCCCTTCCAGTGGGCCCCGCAGCTGTCCGCCGAGGCCACCGACGCGCGGCTCACCAAGCTGCGCGACTCGATCCGCGGCGACCGCAAGTTCGGCAAGAACATCGGCTTCCGCTACCACGACGGCAAGCCCGGCATCGTCGAGGGCCTGCTCTCCCGCGGCGACCGCCGCATCGGCGCCGTCATCCGGGCCGTCTACGAGGACGGCGGCCGCTTCGACGGCTGGCGCGAGCACTTCTCCTACGACCGCTGGATGGCCTCCGCCGAGAAGGGCCTGGCCGGCACCGGCGTCGACGTCGACTGGTACACCACCCGCGAGCGCGGCTACGAGGAGGTCCTGCCCTGGGACCACCTCGACAGCGGCCTCGACAAGGACTGGCTCTGGGAGGACTGGCAGGACGCCCTCGAAGAGGTCGAGGTCGAGGACTGCCGCTGGACCCCGTGCTTCGACTGCGGCGTCTGCCCGCAGATGGACACCCACATCCAGGTCGGCCCCACCGGCAAGAAGCTGCTGCCCCTGACGGTCGTCAACAACTGACGTTCCCACAGCGGTGATCGCCCCCGTCGCACGCGTTGCGGCGGGGGCTTCGCGCTGGGTCGGACGATCGGGTCGGTCTACCATCGGTCGATCGTTCGGACGGGGAGTGGCAGCGGTGCAGCAGCAGCAACAGCAGGGCGGCGGCGGGTGTTTGGTGGCCGTGGTGCGGCCGGTGGTGGTGGCGGTGGTGGTTCCGCTGCGGCTGCTGTGGGAGTTGGTCGTGCTGATCGCCCGCGGGGTCGGGTGGGTGTGCGACAAGGTGCTGGTGTGGCCGCTGCGGTTGCTGTGGCGGTACGTGCTGGAACCGCTGTTGAGGTGGCTGGTCGTCATACCGCTGCGCCGGCTGTGGCGTTGGGTGGTGCGACCGGTGCTGGAGTGGCTGTGGCGCTGGGTGCTGGCACCGATCGGGCGCGGGGTGCGGGCGGTCGCCGTCGGGTTCGGCAGGGTGGTCTCCTGGCTGGCCTGGTACCTGGTGGCGGTGCCCGTCCGGGCGGCGTGGCGGTGGATCCTGGTGCCGCTCGGCAAGGGCTTCTACTACGGGCTGTGGCGGCCGGTGCTGTTCCCGGTGCTGCGCGCGCTGTGGCTGGCGTTCCGGTGGGCCTGGCGGCTCGGCGGCCGGATCTGGCGGTTCACGGTGGTGCGTCCGTGCCGCTGGGTGCGCCGCCAGGTGTGGTGGCCGGTCAAGGCGGAGATCCGCCGGGTCGCCCGGGAGGTACGCCGGACACTGCTGGGCTGAGGCACCGCGTACCCTTGGAACGACAGAGTTCGGCCGGAGCCGCAAGCGGTGCGAGGCCGGACGGGGACACACTGACGAAGGACTGAGCTCCCTGGCACGCCGCACGCCCGACGGTCCGCCGCCCGCGCCCACGGTGCAGCGCATCCGTCTGCGCTACACCAAGCGCGGCCGTCTGCGCTTCACCAGCCACCGGGACTTCCAGCGGGCGTTCGAGCGCGCGCTCCGCCGCTCGGCCGTCCCGATGGCCTACTCCGCGGGCTTCACCCCGCACCCGAAGGTCTCCTACGCGAACGCCGCCCCCACCGGCACCGCCAGCGAGGCCGAGTACCTGGAGATCGGCCTCGCCGAGGCTCGCGACCCAGAGGCCCTGCGCCGCCAACTCGACGAGTCGCTGCCGCCCGGTCTGGACGTCACCGACGCCGTCGAGGTCCGCACCAGCAACTTCGTGGAGCGCCTGGAGGCCTCCGAGTGGCTGCTGCGCCTGCCCGGCGTGGAGCCGGCCGAGGCCGAGCGGGCCGCCGCCGCGTTCCTGGCCGCCGAGGCGGTCGAGGTGCAGCGGATGACCAAGAACGGCCTGCGCACCTTCGACGCGCGCGCCGCCGTCGCCGCCCTCGACGTGGTGCCGGAGGGCTCCGTGCAGGTCGGGATCGGTGACGACACACTCACCCAAGGTGCGGACGATGTTCGTACGGGTGCTCCCTGTGCGATACTGCGCCTGGTAGTACGACACGCCACACCCGCCGTACGACCCGACGACGTATTGTCCGGTCTCCGTTCGACGGCCGACCTCGCGCCGCCGGTCCCCGCAGAGGTGACCAGGCTGGCGCAGGGGCCGCTCGACGAGCAGACCGGCACGGTGACCGACCCGCTGGCGCTCGACCGCGCCGCGGCCGAGGTCGGCCGGTAGGCCGCCCCGCCGCGCGCATCCGCCGTCCGCCGAGTGGGCGGGAGCGCAGGCACGGAGTTCAGCTCCGGGCCTGCGGCTCCCCGGCCTCCGCGGCTCCCCAGGGGAGCGAGCGTCGTCGCGCGCAGGCCAGGCCACCCTCGGCCGGGCCGCTTGAAAACTGAGAAGACTGGTCAGACCAGAAGACTTTTCGACTCCCCGCGCCCTGCGGGGGTCGAGCGAGACTACGAGCCCCTGTGCGGCCTCGCGTCCGCACGACGGCACCGTGGGAGCCGGAACCGCCCGAAAGGCGCGGCCGGCTGGTGAATGCGGTGGTACGTCGTGCCCGGATGCGGAGCCCGGGGGCCTGACGGGAGACACACCCGCATGCTCGAAAACACCGAACCGCAGTCCGCTGCGGCCGACCACACCGACGACGGCGCCTCCGCCGCGCCGCCGCGCCGCCGTCGCCGGGCGGTCTCCCGCCCGGCCGGCTCCCCGCAGGGGGCCGCGAGCGAGAGCGCCGAGACCGTCGTCGCCGCCCCGGCGAGCGCCGAGGAGCCGCCGGCCGCCGAGAAGCCCGTCCGGGCCCGGCGTACCCGCAAGCGGGCCGAGGCCCCGGCCGGTGCGCCGGAGACCACCACTGCCGCCGCTGAGCCGGTCGTCGAGACGCAGGCCGAGCCGGTTGTCGAGGAGCCTGCCGCGGAGGAGAAGCCCGCGCGTGCCCGCCGGGCGCGCAAGCGCGTCTCCGCGCCCGCCCAGAGCCCCGTGGCGGCCGAGGAGGCCGTCGTCGAGGAGCCCGCGGCCGTCGAAGAGCCGGTCGCCGAGGAGCCCGTGGTCGAGGAGCCGCCGGCCGCCGAGCCGCCGCGGGCCCGCCGCCGCGCCGTCCGTCCGTCCACCGCGATCTTCCAGGCGCCGGTGTTCCAGGAGCCCGCCTCCTACACCGCCCCCGCCGCTGCCGCGCCCGCCGCCAAGGCCGAGCCGGCCCAGGCCGCCGCGCCGCAGGACGAGGCCGAGCAGGACGACGAGTTCGAGTACAGCGGCGTCGGCCGCCGTCGCCGGGTGCGCACCCAGGTGCGCGTCCAGCAGCCCGCGAAGGGCGGCAGGGGCGGCAAGGCCGCTCAGCAGCCCGCCAAGGCCGCGGAGCCGGTGAAGGCCGCCCCGCCGGTGAAGGCCGAGGCCCCGGCCGAGGTCGAGGCGCCCGCCACCGGCCCGGAGCAGGAGTCGGAGTGGGAGGAGGACGGCCGCCCGTCCCGCCGCCGCCGCCGTGGCGGCCGTCGCCGCCGTCGCGGTGACGCCGAGGACGCGGGCGAGGCCGAGAGCGCCGAGACCGTCGAGACCGACGCCGAGGACGCCCACGAGGAGCCCGAGGCGCAGGACGCCCACGACGAGGACGAGGACCACGAGGACGACCTGGCCGCCGGCCTGTCCTCCTCGCGCCGCCGTCGTCGCCGTCGCCGCCGCAGCGGTGAGGGCGGCGCCGACGCCGGCGAGACCACCGAGGACGGCGTGCGCACCGTGGTGAAGGTCCGCGAGCCGCGCCGCCGCTCCACCGAGCCCGCGTTCGACCCGGACGAGGTGCAGTCCATCAAGGGCTCCACCCGCCTGGAGGCCAAGAAGCAGCGCCGCCGCGAGGGCCGCGAGCTGGGCCGCCGCCGGGTGCCGATCATCACCGAGGCCGAGTTCCTGGCCCGCCGCGAGTCCGTCGAGCGGGTCATGGTGGTGCGCCAGACCGGCGCCCGCACCCAGATCGGCGTGCTCGAGGACGGCGTGCTGGTCGAGCACTACGTCAACAAGGAGCAGGCCACCTCGTACGTCGGCAACGTGTACCTGGGCAAGGTGCAGAACGTGCTGCCGTCCATGGAGGCCGCGTTCGTCGACATCGGCAAGGGCCGCAACGCCGTGCTGTACGCCGGCGAGGTCAACTTCGGCGCGCTCGGCGGCCACAGCGGCCCGCGCCGGATCGAGTCGGTGCTGAAGTCCGGCCAGTCCGTGCTGGTGCAGGTCTCCAAGGACCCGATCGGCCACAAGGGCGCCCGCCTGACCAGCCAGATCTCGCTGCCCGGTCGCTACCTGGTGTACGTGCCCGAGGGCTCGATGACCGGCATCTCCCGCAAGCTGCCGGAGAACGAGCGGGCCCGCCTCAAGCAGATCCTCAAGAAGATCGTCCCGGACGACGCGGGCGTGATCGTCCGCACCGCCGCCGAGGGCGCCTCCGAGGAGGAGCTGACCCGCGACGTCCAGCGGCTGCAGACGCAGTGGGAGGAGATCCAGAAGAAGGCCGCCACCGGCAACGCCCCGGCGCTGCTCTACGGCGAGCCCGATATGACGGTGCGCGTGGTCCGCGACATCTTCAACGAGGACTTCACCAAGGTCATCGTCAGCGGCACGGACGCCTGGAACACCATCCACGACTACGTCTCCAACGTCGCCCCCGACCTCACCGAGCGCCTGCAGAAGTGGACCTCGGACGTCGACGTGTTCGCCACGTACAGGATCGACGAGCAGCTGATGAAGGCGCTGGACCGCAAGGTCTGGCTGCCCTCCGGCGGTTCGCTGGTGATCGACCGGACCGAGGCGATGGTCGTCATCGACGTCAACACCGGCAAGTTCGTCGGCCAGGGCGGCAACCTCGAAGAGACCGTCACCCGCAACAACATCGAGGCGGCCGAGGAGATCGTCCGCCAGCTGCGGCTGCGCGACCTCGGCGGCATCATCGTGATCGACTTCATCGACATGGTGCTGGAGTCCAACCGCGACCTGGTGCTGCGCCGCCTGCTGGAGTGCCTGGGCCGCGACCGCACCAAGCACCAGGTGGCCGAGGTCACCTCGCTCGGCCTGGTCCAGATGACCCGCAAGCGGGTCGGCCAGGGCCTGCTGGAGTCCTTCTCCGAGCCCTGCGTGCACTGCAACGGCCGCGGCGTGATCGTCCACATGGACCAGCCGCACAGCCACGGCGGCGGTGCCGCGAGCACCACCGGCGCGGGTACGGCGGCGGGCGAGGGCGGCGGCAAGCGCCGCCGTCGGGGCCGCGGCGGGGCCGGGCAGGCCGAGGCGGAGACCGTCGAGACGGTCGAGATCGTCGAGGAGCCGGAGCCGATCGAGGCCCCGGTCGAGGCTGCCGCCGAGGTCGAGGTCGAGGAGATCGTCGAGCCCGTCGTGGTCGCGGAGCCGGTGGCGGCCGAGCCGGTCGTCGAGCCGGTCGCGGTCGAGGAGCCGGTGGCCACCGCCGCTCCGGCCCGGCCGCGGCGCCGGGCCGTGCGCAAGGCCACCGCTCCGGCCGGGGCGTCCGGCGAGCCCGAGATCGTGGTGCTGCAGGCCCGTGCCGAGGCCGCGATGGAGGCCGCGCTGAGCGCCGCGGAGAAGTCCGCGGAGCAGTCGGTCGCCGAGACCGCCGCCGAGGTGGCCGCCGAGGCCGTCGCCGCAGTGGAGCCCGAGGCCGAGGTCGCCGTGGCGGTCGAGACCGAGGAGC
The DNA here is from genome assembly GCF_053602195.1 of Kitasatospora sp. NPDC004531. Taxonomy (NCBI): domain Bacteria; kingdom Bacillati; phylum Actinomycetota; class Actinomycetes; order Kitasatosporales; family Streptomycetaceae; genus Kitasatospora; species Kitasatospora sp. NPDC004531. The sequence goes on from NZ_JBSGDD010000002.1 coordinate 79,260, forward strand.
CGGCGCCGAAGAAGCGGGCCGCCCGCAAGACGGCCGCCAAGACCACCGCGGCGAAGAAGACCACCACGGCCAAGAAGACCGCGGCGAAGAAGACCACCGCCACGGCCGCCAAGAAGACCACCGCCCGCAAGACCGCCACCAAGCGGACCAGCGCGGCGGCCAAGAAGGCCGCGGCCGCCGAAGGTGACGGCGCCGCAGAGTGAGCCACGAAGGGCCGGGACCTCGGGTCCCGGCCCTTCGTACGGCCCGGTTTGTCTTCGGATGGACAGGTCCGTATTCTTGACCCTCGGCGTGTTGACGCCATGCTCCTGAGCATCTCACCTCCCGGTCGGGGCCGATTTTCGGCACTTTCCGGGGGAGGCAGCCTGTGTCCATACCCAGGCGGCTGGCATCCGGAGTTCCGACCGAGTTAGGAAAGTAGGTACCGCATGTACGCGATCGTTCGCGCCGGCGGCCGCCAGCACAAGGTCGCCGTGGGCGACGTGCTGGAGATCGACCGTATCGAAGCCAAGCCGGGTGACTCGGTCGAGCTCTCGACCATCCTCGTCGTCGACGGTGAGTCCGTCACCTCCGACCCGTGGGTGCTCGGTGGCGTGAAGGCTCACGCCGAGGTCGTCGACCAGACCAAGGGCGACAAGATCGTCATCCTGCGCTACAAGAACAAGACCGGCTACCGCCGTCGTCAGGGCCACCGCCAGAAGTACACCGCGGTGCGCATCACCAGCATCGACTCGGTCAGCAAGTAATCACACTTACTGCGGTCTTCCTAGAAAGGGGATAGCCAGATGGCACACAAGAAGGGTGCGAGTTCCACTCGCAACGGTCGTGACTCGAACGCCCAGCGCCTCGGCGTGAAGCGCTTCGGCGGTCAGGTCGTCTCCGCCGGCGAGATCATCGTCCGCCAGCGTGGCACCCACTTCCACCCGGGTGCGAACGTCGGCCGTGGCGGCGACGACACCCTGTTCGCGCTGACCGCCGGTGCCGTCCAGTTCGGCAACCGTCGCGGCCGCAAGGTCGTCAACATCGTGGCCGTCGAGGCCTGAGTCTGTACAGACTCGCTGTGAAGGGTGGGCCGGGACTATCCGGGCCCACCCTTCGTGCTTTACCAGCAGGACCACTTTTCTTCTTCGCACTGGAGGCAGACACATGACCACCTTCGTGGACCGCGTCGAACTGCACGTCGCCGCGGGTAACGGAGGCCACGGCTGCGCCTCCGTGCACCGCGAGAAGTTCAAGCCGCTCGGCGGCCCCGACGGGGGCAACGGCGGCGAGGGCGGCTCGGTGACGCTGGTGGTGGACTCGCAGGTCACCACCCTGCTCGAGTACCACCACTCGCCGAAGCGCAAGGCCACCAACGGCAAGCCCGGCGCGGGCGGCCACCGCACCGGCGCGGACGGCCAGAACCTCGTGCTGCCCGTCCCCGACGGCACCGTGGTGCTCGACCGCAAGGGCAACGTGCTCGCCGACCTGGTCGGCCACGGCACCACCTTCGTCGCCGCCCAGGGCGGCCGCGGCGGCCTCGGCAACGCCGCGCTGGCCTCCGCCCGCCGCAAGGCCCCCGGCTTCGCGCTGCTCGGCGAGCCCGGCGAGGCCCGCGACATCGTGATGGAGCTCAAGTCCGTCGCCGACGTCGCGCTGGTCGGCTACCCGAGCGCCGGCAAGTCCTCGCTGATCTCGGTGCTCTCCGCCGCGAAGCCGAAGATCGCCGACTACCCGTTCACCACGCTCGTCCCCAACCTCGGTGTGGTGACCGCCGGTTCGACCGTCTACACGATCGCCGACGTGCCCGGCCTGATCCCCGGCGCCAGCCAGGGCAAGGGCCTCGGCCTGGAGTTCCTCCGCCACGTCGAGCGCTGCGAGGTGCTCGTCCACGTCCTCGACTGCGCCACCCTGGAGCCGGGCCGCGACCCGCTCACCGACCTGGAGACCATCGAGGACGAGCTCGCCCAGTACGGCGGCCTGGAGGACCGGCCGCGACTGGTCGCCCTCAACAAGATCGACGTCCCCGACGGCCAGGACATCGCCGACCTCACCCGCGCCTCCCTCGAAGAGCGCGGCTACCGGGTCTTCGAGGTCTCCGCGGTCGCCCACAAGGGCCTGCGCGAACTCTCCTACGCCCTGGCCGAGATCGTCTCCACCGCACGCGCCGCCAAGCCGGCACAGGAGAACACCCGCATCGTCATCCGGCCGACCGCCGTGGACGACGCCGGCTTCACCATCGAGGAGGAGGACGGCGCGTACCGCATCCGCGGCGGCAAGCCCGAGCGCTGGGTCCGGCAGACCGACTTCGCCAACGACGAGGCCGTCGGCTACCTGGCCGACCGGCTGGCCCGGCTCGGCGTCGAGCAGGAGCTGTGGAAGGTCGGCGCGAAGGAGGGCGACACCGTCATCATCGGGCCCGACGAGAACGCGGTCGTCTTCGACTGGGAGCCGACGATGGCCGCCGGCGCGGAGATGCTCGGCCGCCGCGGCGAGGACCACCGCTTCGAGACCCAGCGGCCGGCGGTCGACCGGCGGCGGGAGAAGCAGCGCGGGCGGGACGCGGCGGAGCAGGAGTTCCTGGACTTCGAGGCGCTCAGCTCTGGCCGAGAGCAGTTGGAGCAGTAAAGGAGCGCACGTCAGCAAGGTCGCGAACACGTGCAGGTGAATGTCGTGCTTCGCGATCTTGCTGGTGGAGGCCTTCCGCCGCGCGCCGTTCCCCGCGCCCCTGGTGGTGCTTCCCACCCGTCCCCGGATTTCGTGAGCGGCGAGTCGGGTCGCTACATTTCGGGCGTACAGGACGTCGTGTCGGGAAGGTCGGACTGATGGTGGATCAGTTGCTCCGCGAGGAGGTCGTTTCGGCGCGGCGGATCGTGGTGAAGGTCGGTTCGTCGTCGTTGACGACGGCGGCCGGGGGGTTGGACGCGGACCGGGTGGACGCGTTGGTGGACGCGTTGGCGAAGGCGCGGAAGGGGCAGGGCACGCCGGAGATCGTGCTGGTCTCGTCCGGGGCGATCGCGGCCGGGCTGGCGCCGCTCGGGCTGGAGAAGCGGCCCAAGGACCTGGCCCGGCAGCAGGCGGCGGCCAGCGTCGGGCAGGGGCTGCTGGTGGCCCGGTACACGGCGTCGTTCGCGCGGTACGGGGTGCGGGTCGGGCAGGTGCTGCTGACCGCGGAGGACGCGAGTCGGCGCGCCCACTACCGCAACGCGTTCCGGACGTTGGAGCAGCTGCTGACGATGGGTGCGATGCCGATCGTCAACGAGAACGACACGGTGGCCACCGCGGAGATCCGGTTCGGCGACAACGACCGGCTGGCGGCGCTGGTGGCGCACCTGGTGCGGGCGGACCTGCTGGTGCTGCTGTCCGATGTGGACGGCCTGTACGACGGGGATCCGGCGAAGCCCGGCAGCAGCCGGCTGGACGTGGTGCGCGGCCCCGAGGACCTGGCGGGCGTGGAGGTCGGCAGCGCCGGCAGGGCGGGCGTCGGGACCGGCGGCATGGTGACCAAGGTGGAGGCGGCCCGGATCGCCACCGGCGCGGGCATCCCGGTGGTGCTGACGGCGGCCAGCCAGGCGGCCGACGCACTGGCCGGGCGGCCCACCGGCACGCTGTTCCTGCGGACCGGCAGCCGCTCGGCGGACCGGCTGTTGTGGCTGGAGCACGCGTCCTCGCCGCGCGGCGCGCTGACCCTGGACGAGGGGGCGGTGGCGGCCGTGGTGCACGGCGGGAAGTCGCTGCTGCCGGCCGGGGTGACCGGGGTGGACGGGGAGTTCGTCGCGGGTGATCCGGTCGACCTTCTTGGCGAAAACGGTCACATCGTCGCCCGCGGACTGGTCAACTTTGATGCGAGGGAGTTGCCCCGTCTGCTCGGCCGGTCCACCCGAGAACTGGCCCAGGAGCTCGGTGCCGCGTACGAACGCGAGGTCGTCCACCGCGACGACCTGGTCGTGCTGCGCGGCTGAGCGCGGGCGGCGGGGCCGGTACGGGGGGTGGGAGCAGCGGGCCGGGGGGCCCGCGCGACACGCTGAATGGGAGGCCGCCGGTGGTTCGCAGGCGGGAGGAAGCGCTGCCGGGGCAGAAGCCCGAGCGGCGGCTCACCAGCATCGAGGGCGGCCGGGGCGTCGAGGAGCAGGAGGACGTGCGGGAGCCGGAGCAGGGCCGGCTGTGGCACGTGGTGCTGAGTGTGGCCGGGGCGGCGGCGCCGTTGCCCGAGCTGCGGGCGTCGCTGGAGAAGCTGGCCCACGACCATTCGTTCTTCCTGACGGCCCGCTACGCCGCCGACCACGCAGAGCTCCGGTACTGGGAGGAGGCGCGGGACCTGCACGACGCGGCGGCGATCGCGCTGCGGCTGTGGGGCGAGCACAAGGCCAGCGCGAAGCTCCCGGCGTGGGAGATCGTCGGCCTGGAGGTGGTCGACCGTCCGACGTACCACAAGCGGGTCGCGGAGGGCTTCGGCGGTCCGCCGCCGCAGCTGGGCGGGGTGTACCCGTACTGACGTGCGCAGGCCGGGCCCGCAGGGGTGTCTCAGCGGGCGAAATACGCGCCGGGGCGGGGCGGGTGTCTCGCTAGGCTGGGGGCCATGAGCGACCTCACCGCCACCGCCGACAGCCCCGTCCTCGCCGCCGCGCGCCGTGCTCGGGAGGCGGCCGCCGCCCTGGCGCCAGTGCCGCGTTCGGTGAAGGACGCCGCGCTGCTGGCGATCGCGGACGCGCTGGTCGCCCGGGCAGGGGAGATCACCGCCGCGAACGCCGAGGACGTCGCCCGGGCCCGCGAGGCCGGCACCGCCGAGTCGGTGATCGACCGGCTGACGCTCACCGAGGAGCGGATCGCCGCGATCGCCGCCGACGTGCGCAGCGTGGTCGGCCTGCCCGACCCGGTGGGCGAGGTGGTGCGCGGCTACACCCTGCCGAACGGGCTGGACGTGCGCCAGGTGCGGGTGCCGCTCGGCGTGGTCGGCATCATCTACGAGGCCCGGCCGAACGTCACGGTGGACGCCGCCGCGCTGTGCCTGAAGTCCGGCAACGCGGTGCTGCTGCGCGGCTCCGGCTCCGCGTACCGCTCCAACACGGCGCTGGTGGAGGTGCTGCGCACGGCGGTCGCCGGGGCGGGCCTGCCGGCCGACGTGATCCAGCTGGTGCCGGGGGAGAGCCGCGAGTCGGTGCAGCAGCTGATGCGCGCCCGCGGCCTGGTCGACGTGCTGATCCCGCGCGGCGGCGCCTCGCTGATCCGCACCGTGGTGGAGGGCTCCACCGTCCCCGTGATCGAGACCGGCACCGGCAACTGCCACGTGTACGTGGACGCGCAGACCGACCTGGCGATGGCCGTCGGCGTGCTGCTCAACTCCAAGGCACAGCGGGTCAGCGTCTGCAACGCCGCCGAGACCCTGCTGGTGCACCAGGACGTCGCGGACGCCTTCCTGCCGCTCGCGCTGGCCGCGCTGGCCGAGGCGGGCGTCACCGTGCACGGTGACGACGCGGTGCTGAAGGCCGCCGAGGGCACCGGCGTGACGGCCGTCCCGGCGACCGAGGAGGACTGGGGCGCCGAGTACCTGTCGCTGGACCTGGCGGCCGCCGTGGTGCCCTCGCTGGACGCCGCCGTGGAGCACATCCGCCGCTGGTCCTCCGGCCACACCGAGGCGATCGTCACCACCTCGCAGGCCGCCGCCCGCCGGTTCACCCAGCTCGTCGACTCCACCACCGTGGCCGTCAACGCCTCGACGCGGTTCACCGACGGGAGCGAATTCGGTTTCGGCGCGGAGATCGGCATCTCCACCCAGAAGCTGCACGCCCGCGGCCCGATGGGCCTGCCGGAACTGACCAGCACCAAGTACATCGTCACCGGCGACGGCCACGTGCGCGGCGAGGCCCGGCAGACCGTCGGCGGCTGAGCGACCGGGAGCGTTACAGACCCGATCGGCCCGACCCACAGACAAACGCCCCGGCCGGTAATACATTGAATCCGTGGCTGAGGATGTGGGGGGCTCGCCGTACTCCGACGGCGCCGACCACGGTGGTGCGGACGACGAGTTCGCCACCGTGGTCTTCGACGAGAGCTTCGTCCGCTCCGCCGCCGTGCACGAGCCGAGCGCCCGGGAGCGGCAACTCGCCGCCGCCGAGACCAGGTTCGAGCCGGATCAGGCCGGTGCGGCCCGGAGCTACGAGTTCACCGCCGGGAGCGAGGTGCTGCCGCTCGAACTGCGCCCGCTGCCCGGTGGGCTGGACGAGGACCGCTTCTACCCCGACCCGTGGTCGGGCGGCGACCGGCAGCACCGGCGGTTCCGCCGCTCCCGGCTGCGGGCCTTCGACCCGCTGCGCGGCGGCACGGTCGCCCAGCAGCGCTGGCACCGGCCGGTGGCGTGGGTGCTGGCCGTGGTGATGGGCATCGGCGTGGTCGCGCTGGCCGTCGCCGCCGTGTACCGGGGCGTCGGCAGCGCCCCCGAGTCGCCCGCCCGGCCGGCCAGCGGCACCAGCAGCCCCGGTGCGACGCCCTCCGTGACGGTGCCCGTTCCCGCAGGCTGACGGGCCGCGCGGCTCACCCGCCGTGCCGGTCCCGTTACCCGCCCGCCCCTCGTCGCGGGCGGCCCGCGAGCCTACCCTGGTGTCATGGGTGACCGGCGCGAGCCTCCCGGGGGCACGCCCGACGACGGCTCGAACGATGACGAATTCCGGTCCGTCGTCTTCGACGAATCGTTCGTGAAGGCTGCCCGGATCCAGGAGCTGTCCGCGCAGGAGCGGCTGGCCGGCGCGTTCGGCCGGGCCACCCGGATGCGCGGCTGGGGCTGGTTCGGGTCGCTGCCCCGGCAGGCCGTGATCCTGTTGCTGCTGGTGACGATGGCGTTCGCCGCGGCCGTCTACTTCGGCGTCAGCTCCCCGCACGGCCAGGTCGCCCCGCCCAGCGGCGCCCAGCTGACCGTCGCCGTCGCCCCGCTCAGCCCGTCCGGCACGGTCGGGGCCGTCCGCGACCCCGTCCACCCGTTCGCCGCGCTGCCGCCCGGTTACGCCGACGGCCGGGCCGGCTTCGGCATGCCGGCCGCCTCGTCCACCGCGCACTTCGGCGGGACCGACGTGCAGCGCGCCCTGGACGCCGCCGAGCACTACCTGGTGGTCTCCGAGCTGGCCCCCGCCACGCTGACCGCCAACGAGACCGGCCAGGTCCGCGCGCTGCTCACCACCGGCGAGCTCGCCCAGTACGACGACAGCGTCGACGCGCCGCGCGACGACCAGCACCACGCCGCCACCGGGTGGATGGTGCGCTTCGATCCCGGGCAGGTCGCGCTGGCCACCGACACCGTGAAGGTCGCCGGAAGCGTCCAGGTCGGCGAACTCGACTCCGGCACGCTGGAGATCACCGCCGACCACACCCTGATCTACGCGCTGCGCCCGGCCGGCACCACCAGCGACCCCTCGGTGACCCTGTACGCGGTGCGCCGCGAGGTCCGCATCGAGGTCGACCGGGCCGACCTGGACGCCGGACGCGTCCGGGTGGTCGACTCCGCCGTCCAGGCCGGGCCCACCGCGTGCGGCGCCGTGCAGAGCGACTACCTGCAGCCCGTGCTGGCCACGGCGGGCGGCGTGAACCCGAGCACCCCGCCCGCCGTGAACCCGGCCGACCACAGTCGGCCGGCCTGGCAGAGCTGCGGAGTGCTCGGGCCGATCACCGGCTGAGCGCCTGCCGCAGGGTCAGTCCTGCTGCTCGTCGGCGCTCGCGCCGTTGCCGTTGCCGTTGCTGCGGCCGGCGCCCGTGAAGGTGTCGCGGAGCTTGCCGCCGACCGTGCCGACGCCGTTGGTGAGTTCGCGCAGCAGGCCCATCAGCGGGTCCTTGCTCTCCTTCACCGACTGCGAGTACGAGTCGGCGGCGGCCTTCCACTGCGCGCCGATCGAGGCGTCCGGGTCGTCGCCGCGACGCGGGTACGCGCCCGCCAGGATCGAGCGGTACTCCTCGCTCTCCGCCCACTTCTTCAGCTGCGCCACCCGCACCACCGCGAACGGGTGGGTCTGCGGCAGCACCTGCAGCAGCTTCAGCACGCTGTCGCGCAGGTCGCCTGCCTTGTCGTACTCCGCGGCCTGCTCCAGGAACGCGTCCACGTTCATCTCGGCCATGTTCGCGCCGCCGGCCAGCTTCATCAGGCCGCGCATCGACGCCTGCAGGTCCTGACCGGCCAGCAGACCGGCCCGGTCGCTGGACAGCTCCGCCTTGCGGAACCACTCCTTGAGCGCGGTGATCACCGCGGTGATCGCCAGGTTGCCCAGCGGCAGCCAGCCGATCCGGGCCGCCAGGTTGGTGAGGATCAGCAGCATCGTCTGGTACACGGCGTGCCCCGACATCGCGTGACCGACCTCGTGGCCGACTATCGCGCGCAGCTCCTCCTCGTCCATCAGGTCCACCAGGCCGGTGGTCACCACGATCACCGGGGTGTCCATGCCGATGCAGTACGCGTTGACCTTCGGGTCCTGGGTCACGTACAGCTCCGGGACCTTGTCCAGGTCCAGCACGTACGCGGCGTCGCGCACCATGTTGTACAGCTCCGGGAACTGCCGCTCCGAGGTCTTGACCGCCGTGGCCAGGAACATCAGCCGGACGCTGCGCTCGGAGACCAGGCCGGCCAGCTTCTTCAGGATGTCGTCGAAACCGCTCAGCTTGCGCAGCGCCACCAGCCCCGAACGGTCCGCCGGGTGCTCCCAGGCACGGGTGGAGATCTCCGGGAACCGCTGGCGGCGGCGGCTCGGCGTGTTGTCCTTGGTCATGTCGGTCATTGAGTACCTCTCCTGGCTCGACGCCGGCACCGGCTCCCGTGGCCGGCCCCCGCTGCTTTCCTCATAACGTCGCGCTGTCCGAACTCGTCCCCGGGCGCCACGGTACGCGGTCGGCCTCGGCGAGCAGCGGGCGGCTGCGAGCGGGGGCCGGACGGTCGGGTGGGGCGCCGGTGTGCTCGATGGTTGGTGGCCCCGCCGGGCGGGGTGCGGGGCGGGCCTGGCGGTAAACGGGTCTACCCTGGCTGGTGCCGTACCGAAAAGGAGCCCGTGATGTCCCCTGCCGACCTGGTCCAGCTCGCCGGACCGATCTCCAGCGAGAACGGCCCCGGCCTGTTCCTGAGGATCATCCTGATCGCCTCCTTCGTCGGGGTCGGCCTGCTGGTGTGGGCGATCGCCCGGGCCGGCCGTGACGGCGCCAAGCGCGACGCCGAGCGCGAGCGGGCCCGCGCCGAGGCGGCCGAGCAGGGCTGAGCCCCGGGCTGTCGCCGCCCCGGTCGCCGAGGCCGGCGACCGACGGGCCGTGAGGTCGGCGACCGGGTGGTGGGCGAGATCGGCGACCGGGTGGTGGGCGAGATCGGCGACCGGGTGGTGGGCGAGGTCGGCGATCGGGTGGTGGGCCCGGGACCGCTCACGACCGGTCAGACGCGGTGGGCCGCCGCGCGGTTGCGTGTCAGGCCCCCGTACGATGAGCCCGCGGGCCGCACGGTCCGTGACCGCCTGGTCCTCACACCGAGCCGAGAAGGTCCCGCCGATCATGAGCACTGCTGCCCTGCCCACCCTCGTCCACCTCGCCGAGGAGGGCGGTAACCACGACAGCCTCAACCCCTACCTGACGGGCGGCGCGGCTCTGTTCATCCTGCTGCTGCTGCTGTTCGTCACCACCCGCTTCAACCGCGACCGCTGACCCCGGCCGCGCCGCCGCCCCCGCGCGGGGGCGGACACGGAGAGCCCGGGGCCCGCGAACGGGCGGAAACCCCGGGACACCCGGGTCGCGTAAGGTGTGGCGCCATGAGAGAGCAGGTCGACACCTCCGGGACGGACACCGCGTCGGGCACCCCCGCGCCGGCCAGTGCGCCGCGTGGGCGCCGCCGGCTGGGAGTGATGGGCGGCACCTTCGACCCCATCCACCACGGCCACCTGGTCGCCGCGAGCGAGGTGGCCAGCGCCTTCCAGCTGGACGAGGTGATCTTCGTCCCCACCGGGCAGCCCTGGCAGAAGTCCGACCGGGACGTCTCGCCGGCCGAGGACCGCTACCTGATGACGGTGATCGCCACCGCCGAGAACCCGCAGTTCTCGGTCAGCCGGATCGACATCGACCGCAACGGCCCCACCTACACCGTCGACACCCTCCGCGAGCTGCAGGCGCTGCACCCCGGGGACGAGCTCTTCTTCATCACCGGTGCCGACGCCCTCGCCCAGATCATCTCCTGGCACTCCTCCGAGGAACTCTTCGACCTCGCGCACTTCATCGGCTGCACCAGGCCGGGCCATACTCTCTCCGACACCGGCCTGCCGGTCGGCGGCGTCTCGCTGGTCGAGGTGCCCGCCCTCGCCATCTCCTCCACCGACTGCCGGATGCGCGTCGCCAAGGGCGAACCCATCTGGTACCTGGTGCCGGACGGCGTGGTCCGTTACATCCACAAGCGGGCGCTGTACGCGTCGGCCCGGCCCTGATCCCCGGGAGGGAAGGCATGACCGGAACGTCCGACGACGAGCAGTGGTACGGCCGCCAGCCCCAACCGCCCTACCAGCAGCAGCCCGGCTACTACCCGCCGCAGGGGTACGAGCAGCAGCAGGCGCAGCCGTCCGAGCCGCAGGGGTACGAGCAACTGCCGTACCAGCAGCAGGCGTTCGGGCAGCAGGACTTCGGGCAGCAGGCGTTCGAGCAGGGCGGGGCCGCCGGGTACGACGCGTCGGGGTACGACGCCTCCGGGTACGACGCCTCGGGGTACGGGCAGCAGCAGGCGTACGGCGGGCAGGCGCACTCCTACGGGCAGTACGACCAGCAGGGGGCGCAGCAGTCCGGGCAGCACGGGGCGTACACGCAGGATCCTTACGGCGGCGGCCAGTCCGGGTACGGGCAGCAGGCCGCCGGGTACGTTCAGCCCGGCTACGAGGCGCAGGGGTTCGAACAGCAAGGCTTCGAACAGCAGGGGTACGGGCAGCAGGGGTACGGGCAGCAGTTCGGCGGTCGGCCGGAGGGCGGGCAGCCGTCGGCCCAGGGCGGCTACGGGCAGCAGGCGGGTGAGTCCTCCTACGGACAGCAGCCTGCGCAGGGGTTCCTCCAGCAGCAGCCGCAGGGCCCCGGGGGGCAGGTGCAGGGCGGGTCCGCGCAGGGCGGGCAGGTGCTCGACGGGCGGCCGTTCGACGGGCGCGGGCTCGACGGGCGGGTGCCGTCGCAGGCCGGACCGGCCGGGCGGGTGGTGCCGCCGGTGAGTCCGGTCGCGGCGCCGGCTGCCGCGGGGATGCCGCCCCGGGGGCGGGCGGCCACGTCCTCGGCGGCTGCGGCTGCGGCTGCGGCTGCGGAGGCCGAGGAGCCGGCCGAGCCGTCCGAACTGGTCGGCGGGCGGGCGGCCGCGGCGACCGCACGGGCCAAGACCGCGGCGGCCGACTCGTACGCCACCGGTGAGTTCAACTTCGTCGACGAGGCCACGGAGAGCTCCGAGGACGCCATCGACTGGCTGAAGTTCGCCGAGTCCCGCAGCGAGGTCCGGGCCGAGCGGCGGCGACGGCTGCGCAACCGGGTGATCGCGCTGGTGGTGGTGCTGGCGGTGCTGGCGGCCGGCGCGGTGGGCTACCTGTGGTGGTCCGGCAAGTTCGGCGACGCCAACGACGCGACCAAGGCGGCGGGCGGCCGGTTCGTCAACGTGGTGCACCTGATCGACTCGCAGAACAAGGTCAGCACCGCGCTGCTGGTCGACGACCAGGGCGGGCAGAAGGCGACCGTGCTGCTGCTCCCCGACACCCTCCAACTGCCCAGCAACGGCGACACCGCCAGCACCACGGTCGGCCAGTCCCTGACCGCGGTCGGCGCCTCCGCCACCCGCGACGGCATCTCCTCCGTGCTCGGCACCAAGGTCGCCGGCACCTGGCGGCTGGACACCCCGTTCCTGCAGGTGCTGGTCTCCCAGATCGGCGGGATCAGGGTGGACACCAACGCCGAGGTGCGCGAGAACAACAAGCCCGACGGCAAGGTGACCGCAGCCGCCGGCAAGGACATCCTGCTGAGCGGCCGCGCCGCCGTCGACTACGCGACGCTGCAGGCTCCCGGTGAGAGCCGGGACGCCCAACTCGCCCGCTTCGGGCAGGTGATGGCGGCGGTGATCAACACCATGCCGGTCACCCTGGAGGACGCCACCGACGACGTGCACCGGATGGGCTCCGTCGCCGACCCGTCGCTGCCGGAGAAGGCCCTCGCGGGCGTGCTGGTCAACCTGTCCAAGCAGGCGAAGGCCGGGCACCTGGCCACCGCCCTGCTCACCGCCAAGCCGGACGGCACTCTGGACGACGCCACCGCCGGCAAGCAGGTGAAGGACATCCTCGGCGGCGCCCTCGGCAGCGCCAAGGGCAGCGGCGGCAGCACCCGCGTCACCGTGGTCAACGCCTCCGGCAACGACACCGCGGCGGCCGCCGCCCAGGTGGTCGTCACCAACTCGGGCATGGACCCGCTGCCGTCCACCGCGAAGGCGGCCGCGCAGGCGACGTCCGAGATCCGCTACACCGACGACGCCAAGCAGGCCGCGGCACGCACCCTGGCCACCAGCCTGGGGCTGCCGGAGACCGTGGTGAAGAAGGTCACCGAGGCGCAGAACGCGGACCTGGTGCTGGTGCTCGGCAAGGACTACCAGCCGCCGCAGCGGCAGGGGCAGTAGCGGCGCGGGCCGGCGCGGCGACGCCGCGGGCCTGCGGTGCGGGCCGGTGGCGACGCTGCGGGCCTGCGGTGCGGTCCGGTTGCGCGGGTCGGTCGTGAGGTTCGGTCGGGCGGTCGGGGCCCCGGGGCGGAAATCGCTCCGGGGCTCCGGCGTGTTCGTGAGATCCTGGGAAGGTATCCCCACAGCCGATCCGGAAGAGCATCGTGACCGTCACCGACCGAAGCCAGGAACTGATCACCGTCGCCGCGCAGGCGGCGGCCGACAAGCTGGCGCACGACATCATCGCCTTCGACGTCAGCGAGGTGCTGTCGATCACCGACGCCTTCCTGATCGCCTCCGCCGCCAACGACCGCCAGGTCCGCGCCATTGCCGAGGAGATCGAGGACCAGCTGCGCGAGAAGCTCGACGCCAAGCCGGTGCGCCGCGAGGGCGAGCGCGAGGGCCGCTGGATCCTGCTCGACTACCTGGACATCGTGGTGCACGTCCAGCACTCCGAGGAGCGCTCCTTCTACTCGCTCGACCGCCTCTGGAAGGACTGCCCCGAGCTGCCGCTCCCCGAGGACGCGCTGGCGACCCGCAACCGGCCCGAGAACGCCGTCACCGACGCCGCCGGCAACGCCGTCTCCGGGGGCGACCTCTGAGCCGCTCGGCGGCGGGGCCGCGCATCGTCCTCTGGCGGCACGGCCAGACGTCCTGGAACCTCGAATCGCGGTTCCAGGGCACCACTGACGTCGAGCTCACCGAGCAAGGGGTGTTCCAGGCACAGCGGGCCGCCCGGCTGCTCGCTGCGCTCCGCCCCGACCTGCTGATCTCCTCCGACCTGACGCGAGCCCGGCGCACCGCCGCCGAGCTGGCCGCGCTCACCGGCCTGGACGTGCACCACCACGAGGGTCTCCGTGAGACCTACGCGGGGGAGTGGCAGGGGCTCACCAATGCGGAGATCAGGGCGCGGTACCCGGAGCAGTACGAGGCCTGGACCCGTGGCGAGCCGGTGCGGCGCGGCGGCGGTGAACTCTCCACCGAGGTGGCCGACCGGGCCGTCCCGGTGGTGCTGGACGCCGTCGACAAGCTGCCCGAGGGCGGCACCCTGGTCGTGGTCAGCCACGGCGGCACCATTCGCACCATGATCGGCCGACTGCTGGGCATGGAACCGCAGTTGTGGGAGCGCCTCGGCGGTCTCTCGAACTGCTGCTGGTCGGTGCTCGGCCAGGACGCGCGCGGCTGGCGGCTCCAGGAGCACAACGCGGGCACCCTCCCGCAGCCGGTCATCGGTGACGAGACCTGAGGCGTGGCCCGAGCCACGGCCGGAGGTATGGCCTGCGTCGTCGCCGCCGGCGGGGCGCGAGGCCTGACCGGGGTCGGGAGCGGAGGGTCTCCCGACCCGGATTTCACAGTTCCGGCTCTGACCAGCTAGAGTCTTCCTCGTTCGCAGCGAAGAACGCAGACGGGAAACCGGGGGCGGGAGTCGCGGAACTGCGGGGCTATAGCTCAGTTGGTAGAGCGATTGCATGGCATGCAATAGGTCAGGAGTTCGATTCTCCTTAGCTCCACTCCGCACCGATGGTCCGTGAGTGGTCGTCAGTGTTGCGGGGCTATAGCTCAGTTGGTAGAGCGATTGCATGGCATGCAATAGGTCAGGAGTTCGATTCTCCTTAGCTCCACAGCAGTTCCGCGAGGCCGCTACCCGAGACGGGTGGCGGCCTTCGGCGTGCTCGGGGCCGGTTTCAGGGTGCCCGGAACGGATTAGGGCCTGGACCGTCGACCGTGTACAGTTGTCGATGTCGCCAAGGGGAACCGCAAGGGAAACCGAAGGCGGCAGGAACAACAACATGGGGCTATAGCTCAGTTGGTAGAGCGATTGCATGGCATGCAATAGGTCAGGAGTTCGATTCTCCTTAGCTCCACAGTAGTCCGAAGGCCGTCCCGCGAGGGGCGGCCTTCGGTCGTTCACCCGGCTCCTCTGCCGTGCGGGGCGCGAGGCCGCTACCGTCGTGCCATGGCCGATCTGGTGCGAAAACGGAACGACGAGCTCGCCCGGATACTCCACCAGCTCGGATGGAGCCCGGAGCGGCTGGCCCGCGAGGTGAACGCGGTGCTGCCGCCTGGCATGGCGATCAGCTCGACCGCGCCCTACAAGTGGCGCGACCGGGGCATGGTGCCGCGCTCGCCGCACGACCAGACCGTCTGCGAGGTCCTCGGCCGCAGTGTCGGCATCGCCGTCACGTACGAGCAGCTGTGGGGAAAGATGGGCTCCCACCGGGGCGCCAAGATGCTCTCGCCCCGGCTGCTGACCGACCCGTGGACCGCCGACACCGCACAGACCGCGCTCCGTGAGGCCGGCGCGGACGGCGCCCCGGTGCGCCTGACGGACCTGTTCCGCGGCGACGAACTGGAGCAGGCGGCCCGGCACTGGGCCTCCCCGCCGCCGCCCGTCACCGGTGGCGAGGGCGCGCTGCGGATCGCCCCCGAGCAGCTGGCCGACCTGCGGCTGTCCTACGAATCCAAGCAGCGCCTGGAACGCGCCTACGGCGGTGGACTGATCCTCGACCTCGCCAAGGCCGAACTCGCCATGGTGGGGAAGCTGTTGGAGCTCGGCAGCTACGACGAGCCGCTCGGCCGCGAACTGTACGGCGCCGCCAGCCGGCTGGCCCGGCTGGTCGGCTGGGCGAACTACGACATGGGCAACGACGCCGCCGCGCAGCGCGCCTTCGTCGCCGCCCTGCGGGCCGCCCACGTCTCCGGCGACTCCCGGCTCGGCGTCGGCGTGGTCGGCTGCCTCGCCGTCCAGGCGACCTACAACTCCGGGGGGCGCGGCCTGGACCCGGTCGCGATGCTGTCCACCGCGCTGCGCGCCGCCGACGGCGAGCTGACACCTCGTGACCGGGCACTGCAACTCGGCCGCATCGCCCGGGCGCACGGCCGCAAGGGCGAGCAGATCAGCGCCGAGGCGGTCGCCGAGCGGGCGTTCCGGGTGCTGGAGGGGCTGGACGGGCACGACCAGGAGTGGGCCGACCTGGAGGGCATGGTCGGCGAGGGCTTCCTGCTGCTCGGCGACCACGAACAGGCCCGCGGTCTGCTGCGGAGCGCGATCGAGAACCTCACGGCGGAACGGGCCCGGGTCAAGGCGCTCTTGATGGTGCGCCTCGCCGACTCCTACCGCCGCACCGGCGAACGCGAGGACGCCGAGCACACCGCCGACCTGGCCCGCCGACTCGCCGCCGGCATGCAGTCCGCCCGCGTGGCGCGGGCCCTGCGCGAGTTCGACACCGCGATGCGGGCGGAGGCCTAGCGAGAGCGCGGGCCAGCCGACTGGGGGAGTGGCCGGGGGCGCCGCTGCGGAGCGGAGCGGGGGCGCGGTCGGAGGCGCTGCTGCGGAGCGGAGCGGGGGCGCGGTCGGAGGCGCTGCTGTGGAGAAGGCCGTCAGCGCGGTCGGGATGTTGACGTGGTGACGCGAAAGGGGGTTGAAGGGGTGCGGTACCCTGAGCCCATGCGAACCGTGCGCCTGCTTCTTAGCCGGCCGCGCTGACCAGGACCGGCCCGAGGGCCGGAGTCGGCGTGGCGTCCCCTCCTGCGGAGGGGCTTTCTGCTTTCTACGGCCTGTTCGCTGACTGATGACGATGGAGCCTGAAGGACCATGAGCGAGACGACCCCCGCTTCCGGCGCGGCCGAAGCCGCCACCGAGCCTTTCCGCTACGGCGCCGCGCTGGCCGCCGAGATCGAGTCCCGCTGGCAGGACCTGTGGGAGAAGGAAGGGACGTTCAACGCCCCCAACCCGGTCGGCCCGCTGGCCGACGGGACGTCCGTCGCCGCGAAGCCGCACAGCTTCATCATGGACATGTTCCCGTACCCGTCGGGTTCCGGCCTGCACGTGGGCCACCCGCTGGGCTACATCGCCACCGACGTGTACGCCCGCTACCAGCGGATGACCGGCCACAACGTGCTGCACACCCTGGGCTACGACGCCTTCGGCCTGCCCGCCGAGCAGTACGCCGTCCAGCACGGCGTGCACCCGCGGGTGTCCACCGAGGACAACATCGCCAACATGCGCCGCCAGCTGCGCCGGCTGGGCCTGGGCCACGACTCGCGCCGGTCGATCTCCACGATCGACCCCGAGTACTACCGCTGGACCCAGTGGATCTTCCTGCAGATCTTCAACTCCTGGTACGACGAGGACGCCGCCAAGGCCCGTCCGATCGCCGAACTGGTCGCCCAGTTCGAGTCCGGCGAGCGCGAGGTGCCGGGCGGCCGCGCCTGGGCCGAGCTGACCGGCGTCGAGCGCGACGAGGTGCTGGGCGACTACCGGCTGGCGTACTCCAAGGAGGTGCCGGTCAACTGGTGCCCCGGCCTGGGCACGGTGCTGGCCAACGAGGAGGTCACCGCGGACGGCCGTTCCGAGCGCGGCAACTTCCCGGTGTTCAAGTCCAACCTGCGCCAGTGGATGATGCGGATCACCGCCTACGCGGACCGCCTGATCTCGGACCTGGACCTGCTGGACTGGCCCGAGGCGATCAAGCTGCAGCAGCGCAACTGGATCGGCCGCTCCGAGGGCGCGCGCGTCGACTTCGCCGTCGGCAGCGACACCATCACCGTCTTCACCACCCGCCCCGACACCCTGTTCGGCGCCACCTACATGGTGCTGGCCCCCGAGCACGGCCTGGTCGACAGTGTCGTCCCGACCGAGTGGCCGGCCGGCACCCGCGACGAGTGGACCGGCGGCGCCGCGACCCCGGCCGAGGCCGTCGCCGCCTACCGGGCGGCGGCCGCCGCCAAGTCCGACGTGGAGCGGCAGGCCGACGCCAAGGTGAAGACCGGTGTGTTCACCGGCGCCTACGCGACCAACCCGGTCAGCGGCGAGCAGATCCCGGTGTTCATCGCCGACTACGTGCTGATGGGCTACGGCACCGGCGCGATCATGGCCGTTCCGGCGCACGACAGCCGTGACTTCGCCTTCGCGCAGGCGTTCAACCTGCCGATGCGCTGTGTGGTCCGGCCCACCGACGGCCGTGGCGAGGACCCGCACGGCTGGGACGACGCCTTCGACACCTACGACTCGGTGCTGACCAACTCCGAGCGCGACGGTGTCTCGCTGAACGGCCTGTCCGTGGTCGACGCCAAGGCCCGGATCACCGCCTGGCTGGCCGAGCAGGGCATCGGCGAAGGCACCGTCAACTTCCGTCTGCGCGACTGGCTGTTCAGCCGCCAGCGCTACTGGGGCGAGCCCTTCCCGATCGTCTACGACGAGACCGGCGCGATGCACGCGCTGCCCGAGTCGATGCTGCCGGTCGAGGTCCCCGAGGTCGACGACTACTCGCCGCACACCTACGACCCCGACGACGCCACCTCCTCGCCGAAGACCCCGCTGTCCCGCAACGAGGCCTGGGTCAACGTCGAGCTGGACCTGGGCGACGGCCCGAAGACCTACCGCCGCGAGACCAACACCATGCCCAACTGGGCGGGTTCCTGCTGGTACGAGCTGCGGTACATCGACCCGGTCAACTCGGCCTCGGTCGTCGACCCCGCCAACGAGGCCTACTGGATGGGCCCGACCGCCGAGAAGCCGGCCGGCGGCGTCGACCTGTACGTCGGCGGCGCCGAGCACGCCGTGCTGCACCTGCTGTACGCCCGCTTCTGGCACAAGGTGCTGCACGACCTGGGCCACGTCTCCTCGGTCGAGCCGTTCCACAAGCTGTTCAACCAGGGCATGATCACCGCCGACGTCTTCCGCGACGACCGGGGCTTCCCGGTGCCCGCCGCCGAGGTCGAGGAGATCGACGACGAGTTCTTCTGGAACGGCGAGAAGGTCCGGCGCGAGGCCGGGAAGATGGGCAAGTCGCTGAAGAACGCGATCGCCCCGGACGAGTTCGCCGACGAGTACGGTGCCGACACGCTGCGCCTGTACGAGATGTCGATGGGCCCGCTGGACGTCTCCCGCCCCTGGGACGCCCGTGCCGTGATCGGCTCCTACCGCTTCCTGCAGCGGCTGTGGCGCAACATCGTCTCCGAGGTCACCGGCGAGCTGGTGGTCACCGACGAGGAGCCGGACGAGGCGACGCTGCGTGCGCTGCACAAGGCGATCGACGGCATCCGCGGCGACATGGCCGGCATGCGGTTCAACACCGCCGTCGCCAAGGCCATCGAGCTGAACAACTTCCTGGTGAAGCGCGGCTCCACCCCGCGCCCGGTCGCCGAGCAGATCGTCCTGCTGATCGCCCCGCTGGCGCCGCACATCGCCGAGGAGCTGTGGCGCCGCCTGGGCCACGAGCAGTCGCTGGCGTTCGCCGACTACCCGGTCGCCGACCCGGCGTACGTGGTCGACGAGACGGTGACCTGCGTCGTCCAGATCAAGGGCAAGGTCAAGGCCCGCCTGGAGGTCGCGCCGTCCATCTCGGACGCCGAGCTGGAGGCGCTGGCCCTGGCCGACCCGACCGTGGTCGCGGCCATCGGCGGCGCAGAGGTGCGCAAGGTCATCGCCCGCGCCCCGAAGCTGGTGAACATCGTCACCGGCTGACGTCACCTCTGCCGGCGTGCAGCCGGATCGGTAGGGCCGGTTGCCCCGGGTATGGGGCGGCCGGCCCTTCGCCGTCCGCAGACCTGCTGCGGCCTCCTTCCCGGGCAGGGCGAGGGGGATCACAAGGGCGAGGACGAAGGCGAGAAGCAGGGCGCTTCGGATTCGTGGCATGCGTGGCATTCGTCCGGCGCGCCGGACGTCCGGGACTCCTCGGATTCCCGAGATCCGACGGACTCGACGGGCAGGCGGGGAGGAGGGGAAGAGCTCGAACACGGTGGCTCCGTTCTTCGTAGGGGCGCTGGGTGGGGTAGGCGTCGGCGGTCTCCGGGTGATCGCTTGGGGGATATCCCTGAGCTGTCCCTGATCTCCCTTCTCCGGGCGGTTGAACGTCTGCTGTCGGCCGCCGGGCCGAGCTACGGTGGAGACCGATGGACAGGGCGGGCCGCATTCGGCGGACCGCTGCCGGTCACGGGCGGAAGGTGGGCTCCCGATGGAAGCGCTCGGTGTCGTCGTAGCGCTGGTTGCGCTGCTCGGGGTGACGCTGCTGGTGATGGCGGTGGTCGGGACGGTCAAGGCGGCGAAGGCCGTGGCCGCCAAGGTCGAGCGGCACAGCGCCAACGCCCAGCGGGCGGTGGAGAACGCCACCCTCAGGGCGAAGAGCATCACCAAGCCCGGCGACCAGGGCCGGATCGCCGGCCTCCGGCTCTCCCTGCGTACCGCACTGGACTCCACCCGCCAGGTCCTGCAGGGCGGCCTCCCGCAGGACGGCCAGCTCGGTGACGCGCTCCAGCTCCTTGCCCGGCTCGACTCGCACGCCGCCGAACTCGACGCCGAGCTGCGCCTGCTGGAACGCGAACCGATGACCAGCCGCGTCACCGCCAAGCTCCCCGAACTGCGCGAGCGCACCGAGCGGATCACGCACTCCGCGGACTCCCTGCGCTGGGCCGCCCAGGACCGCATGCGCCGCTTCGCCGACGACGAGCTCGCCCACCTCAGCAAGGAGTGCCAGGACGAAGCCGGAGCGCTGCGGCACTGGACCCCTGCCGAGCCCGCCGCCGACCACGGCACCGAAGCCGCTGCCGCCGCCGATGCCCGGGTTGCTGCCGCCTCCGCCGACGGCACCGCCGACCGTCGAAAGGGAATCGGCGCCGGACGCCAGACCAGTGCCGAGGAACTGCTCGGGCTTGCTGCCGAGCCGCTCTCCCGTCTCGCGGACCGTCTCCGCAAGCCGAACCCCGCCGGACCCAACCACCGCTGACCCCGCGTCACGCGATGGGTACTGTCCGCGACCAGAGGGTTACCCCCTGCCGTTGAGGTCAAACCGGCACAGGACGGGCACTGTCATCCTGGCCCTGCGGAGGGTAACCTCCGGCTCATGCTCGGCCACCTCGCGATTGTCACGGATTCCACCGCGTATCTGCCCCAACAGGCGGTGGACCGGCATCGCATCCAGGTGGTACCGCTCAGCGTCGCAGTCGGTGACGAGGTCTTCGCGGAAGGCGTCGAGATCTCTCCGAAGGACGTCGCCGAGGCCCTGCGGGCCAAGCATCGGGTGACCACCTCGCGGCCGAGCCCCGAGACCTTCACCGCGGCCTACCGGGCCGCCGCCGAGGCCGGTGCTCGGGGAATCGTCTCCATCCATCTGTCCGCCGAGCTGTCCGGTACGGCAGAGGCGGCCCAGCTGGCGGCCGCCACGGCACCCGTCCCCGTCAGGGTGGTGGACAGTCGGCTGGTCGGTATGGCGATGGGGAGCTGTGTGCTGGCC
Organism: Kitasatospora sp. NPDC004531; assembly: GCF_053602195.1. Taxonomy (NCBI): domain Bacteria; kingdom Bacillati; phylum Actinomycetota; class Actinomycetes; order Kitasatosporales; family Streptomycetaceae; genus Kitasatospora; species Kitasatospora sp. NPDC004531. Next base: position 100,137 of record NZ_JBSGDD010000002.1, read on the forward strand.
GCCGCCGAACTTGCCGACGCCCTCGACAGCGGCCGGGCGCAGACGGCAGCCGGTGACGCCGGCATCGAGGGAGGCGGCGGCAGCGGCGGCACGGAAGCCGACCTGCACCAGGTCGTCCTCGCCGCCGAGCGGCGCGCCGAAATCACCAGGGCCTTCTTCTACGTCGACACCTTGGAGCACTTGCGGCGCGGAGGCCGGATCGGAACCGCCCAGGCTCTGGTGGGTTCCGCGCTGGCCGTGAAGCCTCTGCTCCACCTGACCGGCGGCCGGATCGAGCCGTTGGAGAAGGTCCGCACCGCATCCCGGGCCATCGCCCGGCTTGAGGAGATCGCCGTCGAGCAGGCCGGGGCGCAGTCGGTGGACATCACCGTCCATCACCTTGCCGCAGAGCAGCGGGCGGTGGAGCTGGCCGAGCGGCTGCGGGAGAGGGTGCCGGCGATGAACGAGCTCTACGTCGGCGAAGTCGGCGCTGTCATCGGTGCGCACGTCGGCCCCGGTCTGCTGGCCGTGGTGGTGGCGCCGGTCCTCGCCTCCCCACGCTGAACGACACCAAACGCACTCGTCCGAGCGACGAGAGTTGTCCACAGGCCCGAGTTATCCACAGGGGTGGGCCAATTTCCTGACCGCATGCCAGGTCGGCCCTACTGTCCTCGCCATGAGGACCATCACCACACCCCAGGCCCGCCGCCGTCAGACCACCGCCACTGCCCGCGCCCGCCTCGACCTGCTCCTTCCGCCTGCCGAACCCGCAGACCTCCACCGATCCGGGCCGACTCCCGGCTTGGCTCCCGAGCCGACGGCCGGGGCGCCGGGGGCCGTCAGGCCGGCCGAGGCGGGCGGTGATGAGGCAGCGGCGTGCGCGAGCGAGGTGGAGGAAAGAATAGGAACCGCTCCCGAGTCGGAGCGGGCGGCGGCAGCTGCGACGGCTGCCCCTGATCCGCCGCACATACTGCCGTCAGCGCGCATCTTGGCGCTGTATGAGGTGCCCGAGCGCTCGCCCGGTACGGCCGTTCAGGCCCTGACCGACCCGGCCTACGGGCGGCCCACAGGTCGGCCCGGCGCGATTCCGGAGCGAGATCCGCCCCTTGCCAAGCCCGACACCGTGTCGTCGGCGCCAACCGTTCCTGACGCCGAGACGGACAACTGGGCCGACCTCCCGCTGCACCCGGATCCGCCACCCCCGCCCGATGCGCCACCGATTCCCGAACCCACAGCCGTGGCCCACCACACCGACCAACCGCGACTACCGCTGCGGTTCCGCCTCCCCGCAGCCATCGCCTTCGACCGCCGCGCCGTTCTCGGCCTCACCGTTCTGCTCGTCCTCGCCATCGGCTACGCCGCGCAGCACTTCTGGTTGGGGCGGCCGCACCCCGTCGCCGTCCCCGCCATCTCCATCACCGAGTCCACCGCCGACCCGCTCACGGAAGGAGCACCCACTCACCAGCAAGCCGGAACGTCCCTGGTCGTCGACATCGCCGGCAAAGTCGAGCACCCCGGCCTACGAACCCTCCCCGCAGGTTCACGGGTCGCCGATGCACTCACCGCCGCAGGCGGCCCGATCCCCGGAACGGACACCAACGCCCTCAATCTCGCCCGCCCACTCACAGATGGAGAACAGATCCTGGTAGGCGCCGAGAACCCGACCGGCGGTGCCCCTGCCGCTCCCGCCGGCCCCCTCAGCCTCAACCGCTCCAGCGCCGAACAACTCGACTCACTGCCCGGTGTCGGGCCGGCCCTGGCGCAACGCATCCTCCAGTACCGCCTGAGCCACGGCCCGTTCCACTCCCTCGACCAACTCCGTCACGTCCCCGGCATTGGCCCCCGCAAGTACGAGGACCTCAAGCCACTCCTGACCTTGTGATCCCACCGACCGTCTCCCGCAAGGAGGTTGCCCATGGTCCAGCAGCCCTTCTGCTGAGCGAAGCCCTGCTTCCTGTCCGCCTGGGAAGCCCGGCCGCTCGCCCGATGCTCTGTCCCCGACCCGCCCCGGTCGCTCCGGAACGCCGTTCCGTCACGCTGCCGACCGTCAAATCAACAAGTCGACCGACGAACTCACCGAGAGGAGGTGCCCATGCCGGCCCTGCCCGCTGCCATCCCCGACCGAGCCGACTACCGGCTCCTCCTCCCGGCCGTCACCGCATGGCTGGTCACCGCCGCCGTCCTCGACCTGGACGGCCGGCACCATCCGGCGCTGCTCCTGGGCGCCTTGGTGGGCGGCGTGACCGCCGCTGGCCTCCTCACAACGAAGGGATCTCGCCGCTCGATCCACCGGCTCGCGGCCGCCGTCCTGCTCACCGCAGCGGCGGCGGCCACCACCACCGTCCTCCACACCGCAGACCTGCACCGTGGTCCGCTGCCCGCCCTCGCCCGTCCGACGCCGACATCCGTGGACTCCCCGAGCAGCTCGCAGAAGCGTTCGGACGAGGCCGAGCGGCCGACCCGGTCCGGCTCCGGAGGCAGCCGGACCACCAACCCCGAGATCACCGTTGAAGCGACCATCACCGGTGACCCCAAGCTGCACGGGGCGCAGACCCGGGGAAGCGCCCTCTCCCAGCCGACTCTCACTGTCGCCGCGCTGGTCACCCGAGTTCGCCCAGGTGCGGGCGTCGGGAAGGAAAGCCAGGTCTCCACCGCGACGAGAACGCCTGTCACGCTGCTCATCCGCTCCCAGGACGCGGAGCAGTGGCAGCAACTGGTCCCTTCCACCCGGCTGGAGGTGCAGGCGGAGGTGCTGCCGGAGCGGCAGACACCCCCGCCCACCGGCGAGGCGTCGGCCGCGCGGCCCCGGACCGATTCGGCAGCGCTGCTCGCCCCGCAAGGGCAGCCCAGAATCCTTGCACCGCCCAGCCTCCCGCAACGCCTTGCCGCCCAGCTCCGCAAGGGACTTCGCGACGCCTGCGACCACCTGTCGCCGGACGTTCGAGGTCTGCTTCCGGGCCTGGTGGTGGGCGATGTGACGAGGCTTCCGGACGACCTGGCGGATGCCTTCCGATCCACCGATCTCGGACACCTGGTGGCGGTGAGCGGGGCAAACCTGGCGATCATCCTGGCCGTTCTGGTCGGAGGCACCCCGACGGAGCCGGACGCGCCCGGACGCGGCGGACTCGCCGGGTTCCTCGGCCTCTCCTTTCGCACCACGGCGCTGCTCGGAACGGGGCTGACGCTGGCGTTCGTCACCGTCTGCCGACCCGACCCGAGCGTGCTCAGAGCGGCAGCGACGGGCCTGATCGGACTTCTGGCCCTCGCCACGGGCAGGCCGAGACGAGGACTGCCCACGCTGGCCGGTGCGGTACTGATCCTGGTCCTGGTCGACCCCTACCTCGCCCATTCCTTCGGATTCCTGCTCTCCGCACTCGCCACGGCGGGGCTGCTGATTCTCGGTCCGAGGTGGACGGCCGCGCTGCGCGCGCGCCGCTGGCCCCACCATCTCGCGTCGGCGGTCGGGGCCACTGCGGCGGCGCAGGCCTTCTGCTCGCCCGTCACCGTCCTGCTGGCGCCGCGAGTGAGTCTGGTGGGCATTCCGTGCAATCTGCTGGCGGAGATCGCGGTCGCGCCCGCCACCCTGCTCGGGTTCGGCGCGCTCGCGGTCGCTCCGCTCTCCGCGAAGGCGGCCGAGTTCCTGACGGACCTTGCCGCACTGCCCGTCGGATGGCTGGCCACCGTGGCGCGGCGGGGTGCCGAACTTCCGGGTGCGGAACTCGCGTGGCCCGCCGGGCTGTTCGGCTCGGTCCTGCTGGTGGTGGTCATCGTCGCGCTGGCCTGGGCGGCGCCGCCGCTGTTCGGCGGACGAAGGCTTCGGCAACGACGGCTCAGGATGTGGTCCGTGCTCGCGCTCGCCGTTCTCCTGCCGGTGGTCCTGCTGCGCCCGGCGATCGTCACTCGGTTCGCGACCGGCTGGCCGGCCGAGGGCTGGCGGTTGGCGATGTGCGACATCGGGCAGGGCGACATGACCGTCCTGCCGGTCGAGCCCGGCAGCGCGGTGGTGGTGGACGCCGGGCCGGACCCGAAGTCGGCCGACGCCTGTCTTCGGGAACTCGGGGTGACCAGGGTGCCGGTTCTGGTCCTCACCCACTTCCACGCCGATCACGTCGAGGGCGTCCCCGGGGTGCTGCGTGGCAGGGCGGTCGGTGCGATCGAGGTGACCACCTCGGACGAGCCCGAAGGCGAGCAGAGCCGGGTGCTGCGCTGGGCGGCCGACGACCGGGTACCGGTGGTCAGGGCCCGGCGGGGCGAGCGGCGAACAGCCGGCGCACAACTCGCCTGGCAAGTGGTGTGGCCGACCTCGCCACCGGCGCCGGACGCGACCGGCCCCAACAACTCCAGCATCGCGATCCTCGCCCACCTCGGCCCACCCGCCGCCCAGATTCGGGTCGCCCTGCTGGGTGACCTGGAACCGCCGGCCCAGGCCGCCCTGTTGACGCTCGGTCTGCCGCCGCCGACCTACCCGGACGAGCGCGGTCCGCCCCCACTGGTGGGGACGGTGTCGGCTGCGGTGCGCGGTACGGGCCGGACGTCCGACGGCTGGTCGGAGAGGCAGAGCGCCGTCGGCCCGGGCGGTCGGCAGGGCGGTCCAGGCATTCCCGGGCTGGGTCGGGTGGACGTCCTGAAGGTGGCGCACCACGGATCGGCGAACCAGGACTGGGCGTTGATGGCCACGCTCCGTCCGAGGCTGGCCCTGATCTCCTGCGGCATCGGCAACCCGTACGGGCACCCGGCACCGCAGACGATGGCCGGACTCCGGGCGCTGGGTGCCACGGTGGTCCGCACCGACCGGGTGGGAGACATCGCGGTGGTGGGGGATGCGCTCACCCTGGCGGTGGCCTCCCACCAGCGCCCCGTGCGCGGTTGATGCCGAGCAGTCGAGACTGTCGGCGGCAGCGTGTGCCGGCGGCCCGCGAAGGTGCGGCCTCAGCGCCCGTCCGAGCGGGTGGGTTCACCTCGCTCGGGCGGGAACTAGGGCATGAGGGCCGGGCCGGGGCCGAACGGTCAGTCCTGCTCGCGCCACCCGTCCTGCTCGGCGACGAGCCGGTCGAGTTCGGACAGCAGCTTCGGCGTCCAGCCCTCGTCCTCGGGGGCCTCGACGACCACGATCCACTGGGCATCCTCGGCGTCGTCCTCGCCGGCGAGGGAGTCCCGGACCACCTCCAGCTCGCCCAGGTCGGGCCAGCGCGCACTCAACTCCTCGGCAACCTCATCCGCCGCGTCGCGGTCAGGAAGGACGAGCAATTGACGGTCATTGTTCTTGATCACGCCAATATTCTCCCCAGCCCGCCAGGTGGTGCGGCGGCGGCCCCGCTTCGTGTCCCGCCCGGGGGAGTCGACCGTATGGAAGGCAGCGGTGAGGGGAGGCAGGGACGTGCCGGGGTAGGCCTGTCGGCACGGCGTGCGATCCTGGTAGGCGATGGCCAGGAAGAGTGCACCCGACGACCTGCTCGCCCCGCTGACCGTTGCGGTCGGTCAGGAGGAGCTGCTGCTGGACCGCGCGGTCGCCGAGGTGGTGGCGGCGGCGAAGAAGGCGGACCCGGAGACGGACGTGCGCGACCTCGCGCCGGGGGCGCTGCAGGCCGGTCAGTTGGCCGAGCTCACCACGCCCTCGCTCTTCGCGGAGCGGAAGGTGATCGTGGTCCGGGCCGCGCAGGACCTCGCGGCCGACGCGGTCAAGGAGGTCAAGGCGTACCTGGAGGCGCCGGCCGAAGAAGTGATCATGGTGCTGGTGCACGCGGGCGGCGCCAAGGGCAAGGGCCTGCTGGACGCGGCGAAGAAGGCGGGTGCGCGCGAGGTCCTGTGCGCCAAGCTCACCAAGGCGAGCGAGAAGCTGGCGTTCATCCGCAACGAGTTCCGCACCCTCGGCCGGGCCGCCAGCCCGGAGGCCTGTCAGGCGCTGCTCGACTCGCTGGGCAGCGATCTGCGCGAGCTGTCCGCCGCCTGCAGCCAGTTGACGGCCGACATCGAGGGTCCGATCGACGAGACCGCGGTCGCGAAGTACTACAGCGGCCGGGCCGAGGCGACCGGATTCGAGGTGGCCGACCTCGCTGTCACCGGCCGGGCCGCCGAAGCGCTGGAGCGGCTGCGCTGGGCGCTGGCCGTCGGCCAGCCGCCCACGGGCATCACGTACGCGCTCGCCTCCGGGGTGCGCAGCATCGGCCGGCTCGCCTCCGCGGGCCGCAACATGCGGCCCGGCGACCTGGCCCGCGAACTGGGCATGCCGCCGTGGAAGGTGGACCGGGTCCGCCAGCAGATGCGGGGCTGGACGGGCGACGGTGTGGCCGCGGCCCTCACGGCGGTCGCCGAGGCCGACGCCGCCGTCAAGGGCGGCTCCGACGACCCCGCGTACGCCCTGGAGCGTGCAGTGGTCGCCGTGGCCCGTGCCTCCCGGGCCGGTTCCCGCCCCTACTGAGCCGCCTGCCCGGGGCGTGGGCCGCCCGCTCGGAACGCTCCCGACCGGGTCCGGCCGGATCCTGGGGCGGCGCCGGTGAGCGGTGTCGGCTCAGGCGGATCCGCCGAGGGCGCGCAGGAGTTCGCGGGTGTCGGACATGAGCGCGGTGCGGACCTGGTCGCGGTCGGGAGCGGCGCCCTTGCCGTCCTGGTACGAGGCGGACCAGCTGGTGTAGCAGGTCATGCCGCCCTGGCGGACGTACAGGACCTGGGTGAGGTAGTGCGAGCCCGGGCCGTTGTCGCCGGGGTCGTCGAGGTAGCCGAGGTAGGCCGCGTCGCCCAGGTCGGGCACCGAGGTGATCTGGTAGCGGCGTTGGGCCAGCCCGTCGCGCTGCGCGTCGAACTCGGGGCGCGGGTCCACCTCGTGGTGGAGCTGCACCTGCAGGTAGAGGGTGGCGGAGTCCTGGCCGGCGCCGACGTTCTTGCGGTACTGGCTGCAGTACATCTCGTCCAGGGCCCGGTGGCGCGTCGTGTAGTGGTAGGGGGTGCCGGATGGGGACGGGTACAGCCGGCTGAAGGTGGTCAGGCGGGCGGTGGCGCACAGGTTGTCGACCACTCGGAAGCCGGTCGTGCTCGGGACGCTGGGCCGTTCGCCGCCGTTGATCAGCGAGGGGACGGTCAGGACGGTCGCCGCCCACACCACCGAGGCCGCCAGGGCACCGCCGATGCCCCACCGCAGTCCGCGGCCGGGACGGTTGCCGTCCGGGGCCGGTCGATCAGTGCCCGTCCCGTTCGGAGGGCCGTCGTGGCCGGACGAGCCGTCGGGCCCGATGGTGGTGACGGTGCCGGTCGACGGGGAGAGGCGTGGGTTGCGCGAGAAACTGCTGGTGGCGCGGCGGCCCTGGAGCTGATGCGGCGGCGGAGTCGACATCGGTCCCCCGAGTAGTTGGTCACGCACGGGCAGTGTCAGACACACCCGCACCCTACCCCGCCGCATCGTTCGCGCCGATCCCCTTTCCTGGCCGGGCGGTTGAGCACTCCGTCGGGCAACGAAGCCGCCGCACCGGCGGGCGGCGGCCGGGGCCGGAAACGCGAACTGCCCGCCCGGTGGGGACCGGGCGGGCAGTTGGGGGAAGCGCCCCGAGCGGGGGACTTCCGTGGTTCATCGGGTACCGCACCCGCGTGGCGAACGCAGGCCGCGTGCGGTACGGGTCGTGCGGCTCGTCGGGAATCCGGGTAGAGGGCCGGATTCCCGGGAGCGGACGGTCGGCGGTGGCGGGTAGAGGGCCGCTTGATCACGCCGTCCGGGGTCGGTGCCGGAGCACCGGTTCGTACGGCCGAGCCGTACGGGAAGGACCAGGATCAGGCAGCGACGTTGACGCGCTTGGTGATCGCCGACTTCTTGTTGGCGGCCTGGTTCTTGTGGATGATGCCCTTGCTGGCGGCCTTGTCGAGGGCCTTGGAGGCGGCGCGAGCCAGCTCGACGGCCTTCTCGGTCTCGCCGGCGGCAGCGGCCTCACGGGCCTTGCGCAGAGCGGTCTTCAGCGAGGACTTGACGGCCTTGTTGCGCAGGCGCGCCTTCTCGTTGGTCTTGTTGCGCTTGATCTGGGACTTGATGTTCGCCACGAAAGAGCCTCAGTCTGTGTGAATCGGCAGTTCAACGGGTTGCACCGCGCGCCGCCCGGACCTGCTGAGAGGGCATGCCGAGGGCGGAGTGCAGCCGCCCACGCTACCAGGGCCGCCCCGCACCGCCCAAACCGGACCGACGGGCGGACCTGCGGGCGGACCGGCGGGCGGACGTGTGGGCCGAGCCGAGCGCGGCCGAGCCCGGTCAGGCGGTGATGAGCGGCTCGCCGTAGTGCTCGACCACCGGGAACGGGTCGTAGTAGCGGTGCAGCAGTTCGCGCCAGCGCCCGTACTCGGGGGAGCGGCGGAAGCCCTCGGTGTGGTCCTCCAGGGTCTCCCACCCGACCTGCAGCAGGAAGCGCGAGGTGCGGCCGTCGTCCAGGCAGCGGCGCAGTTCGAGGGAGCGGAAGCCCGGCTGGCCGGCGATCAGGGGGCGGGCCTCGGCGAAGCCGGCGAGGAAGTCGTCCTCCTGCCCGGGGCGGACGTCGAGCAGGGCGCTTTCCAAGATCATGCGGAGATCCTGGCGCATGCCCGCCCGGGTGGAAAGACCGGTCGGCCTCGGGCATGGGAGGATGGACGGAACCATATTGATCGGATCAGAAATCGGACCAAGGTGCCCGCGACCCCCAGCAACGTGCCAGAGCCCAGCCGTACTGACCCGGCGGTGATTCGCAACTTCTGCATCATCGCCCACATCGACCACGGCAAGTCGACGCTCGCCGACCGGATGCTGCAGATCACCGGCGTGGTGGACCCCCGGCAGATGCGCGCCCAGTACCTCGACCGGATGGACATCGAGCGCGAGCGCGGCATCACCATCAAGTCGCAGGCCGTCCGCCTCCCGTGGGCGCCCCGGACCGGTGAGAACGCGGGCAGGACGCACATCCTCAACATGATCGACACCCCCGGCCACGTGGACTTCACGTACGAGGTGTCCCGCTCCCTCGCGGCCTGCGAGGGAACCATCCTGGTGGTCGACGCGGCCCAGGGCATCGAGGCGCAGACCCTCGCCAACCTGTACCTGGCGCTGGAGAACGACCTCACCATCATTCCGGTGCTCAACAAGATCGACCTGCCGGCGGCGCAGCCCGAGAAGTACGCGGCGGAGATCGCGCACATCATCGGCTGCGACCCGGACGACGTGCTGAAGGTCTCCGCGAAGACCGGCCTCGGCGTCGAGGACCTGCTCGACCACGTGGTCGACAAGATCCCGGCCCCGGTCGGCATCAAGGACGCCCCGGCCCGCGCGATGATCTTCGACTCGGTGTACGACGCCTACCGCGGCGTGGTCACCTACGTGCGAGTGGTCGACGGCCAGCTCACCAAGCGTGAGCGGATCGCCATGATGTCCACCGGCGCCACCCACGAGCTGCTGGAGATCGGCGTCATCTCGCCCGAGCCGAAGGTCGCCGACGGCCTCGGCGTCGGCGAGGTGGGCTACATCATCACCGGTGTGAAGGACGTCCGGCAGTCCAAGGTCGGCGACACCATCACCTCGCAGAACAAGGGCGCCACCGAGCCGCTCGGCGGCTACAAGGACCCGCGTCCGATGGTGTTCTCCGGCCTGTACCCCTTGGACGGCTCGGACTACCCGCTGCTCCGCGACGCCCTCGACAAGCTGCGCCTGAACGACGCCGCGCTGGTCTACGAGCCGGAGACCTCGGTCGCCCTCGGCTTCGGCTACCGCTGCGGCTTCCTCGGCCTGCTGCACCTGGAGATCATCCGGGAGCGCCTGGAGCGCGAGTTCAACCTCGACCTGATCTCCACCGCCCCGAACGTGATCTACCGGGTGATCATGGAGGACGGCACCGAGCACACCGTCACCAACCCGAGCGAGTTCCCCACCGGCAAGATCGCCGAGGTGTACGAGCCGGTCGTGCGCGGCACCATCCTGGCCCCGAACGAGTTCGTCGGCGCGATCATGGAGCTCTGCCAGGCCCGCCGCGGCAACCTGCAGGGCATGGACTACCTCTCCGAGGACCGGGTGGAGCTGCGCTACACCCTGCCGCTGGCCGAGATCGTCTTCGACTTCTTCGACCAGCTGAAGTCCAAGACCCGCGGCTACGCCTCGCTGGACTACGAGCCCATCGGCGAGCAGTCCGCGAACCTGGTCAAGGTCGACATCCTGCTGCACGGTGACGCGGTGGACGCGTTCTCCGCGATCGTGCACAAGGACAAGGCCTACAACTACGGCGTGATGATGGCCGGCAAGCTGCAGAAGCTGATCCCGCGCCAGCAGTTCGAGGTGCCGATCCAGGCCGCGATCGGCTCCCGGGTGATCGCCCGTGAGACGGTCCGCGCGATCCGCAAGGACGTTCTCGCCAAGTGCTACGGCGGTGACATCTCGCGCAAGCGCAAGCTGCTGGAGAAGCAGAAGGAAGGCAAGAAGCGGATGAAGATGGTCGGCCGGGTGGAGGTCCCGCAGGAGGCCTTCATCGCCGCGCTGTCGACGGACGCGGAGGCGCCGAAGGAGAAGAAGTAGCTCCTTGGCAGGCCGCACGGGCCGGGTCCCCGCACGGGGTCCCGGCCCGTTGCCGTGCCCGGCGGCAGTCTGGGCCGCGGGGCGGAGGAAGCCGGTGACGGGTCAGCGCAGCGACAGCGGCAGACCCTTGACGATCGCCGCCTTGACCAGCCGCCCGACCGGACCGGTCAGCACCCCGGGGCGCATCGAGTCGTCGCCGTGGATCAGCTGCACCAGCGCCTCGCCGCGGCCCAGGCTCAGGCACTGGAGGGCGTAGCGGTACGAGAACGGCTGGTCGGTGCGTCCGCCGAGCAGCCGGCCCAGGTAGCGGCCCTGCGGCAGGGCGGTGGCGCAGGCCATGCGCAGCTGCCCGATGCCCGGCACCTCGACGGCGGCGGCGTCGCCGGCCACGTACACGTCGGGGTGCGACACCGAGCGCAGATGGTCGTCCACCACGGCCCGGCCGGCTTCGGTGACCGCGAGACCGGCTTCGGCGGCCAGCGGGTGCGGCTCCAGCGAGCCGGCCCACACCACCAGGTCGGCCGGGATCGGGCCGCCCGAGGTCTCCAGGCCGGCGGCGGTGACGGCGGTGACCCGGTGCGCCTCGTCCACCCGGACTCCGAGCCGGCCGAGCACCGACCGGATGTGCGCCCGGCCGCGCGGCGACAGCCAGCCGCCGACCTGTCCGGACGCCACCAGCCTGACCTGCCGGGCGGGGTGGGCCTCGGCGAGTTCGGTGGCCAGTTCGATGCCGGTCGCGCCGCCGCCGACCACCGCGATCGTTCCGGGCACGGGCGCCTCGGCGATCCGGCGGTGCAGCTCCTCGGCACGGTCCGCCGGGTAGGCGTGCTCGGCGGCACCCGGCACCTCGCTCCACGCGACCCGGCTGCCCAGCGCGTACACCAGGGTGTCGTAGGCGATCCGCTCGCCGTCCTCGGTGACCACCTTCCGTCCGGCCAGGTCGAGTTCGACGACCCGGGTCGCCAGGTGGTCGACCTCGCGGCCGCGCAGCACGCGGGCGATCTCCGGCCGGGAGACCCGGCGGCCGGCGGCGATCTCGTGCTGGCGGACCCGGTGGGCGAAGCGCCGCTCCGGGGCGATCAGGGTGACCCGGTTCGGCCCGCGGCCGATTCCGGCGGCGGCGGACAGCCCCGCGTAGCCCGCGCCGATCACCACGATGTGCTTGCCGGTCATCTCGTCCTCCTTCACGGACCCCGCCGGGCGGCGGGTACGGAAGGGGGACGGAGCGGCCCGGAGAAGTGTGACCGTGACGGGTGTCACGCCTCCTGGAGGTGGGCGAGCTTCTCGGGGTTGACCATCACGTACGCGGAGCTGATCCGGCCGTTCTCGACGGTGAACGCCATCACGCCGCCGACGACACCCGGCGCCGAGTACCAGACCGCGCCCGGCTCGCCGTTGACCAGCGCCGGAACCAGCGGGTGCGCCGGGTCCACCGAGCGCTCGCTGGGCTTGCGCACCAAGCGGCCCACGTGGATCGCGCCGACCACCGGACGGCGACCCGCGCGGACGATGCCGCCGCCGTCGGAGTGCCAGACCACCTCGGGGTCGAGCACCTCCATCAGCGTCATCAGGTCGCCGCCGGTCGCCGCATCGATGAACGCCGTCACCACCTGGCGGTGCTCGGCCGGGGCGACGGTGCTGCGGCGACCGCCGTCCCGCACCCGGCGGCGGGCCCGGGAGGCGAGCTGCCGGGTGGCCTCGGGGGAGCGGTCCAGCGCCGAGGCGATCTCCTCGAAGCCCACCGCGAACACGTCGTGCAGCACGAACGCCGCCCGCTCCGCCGGGGTCAGCTGCTCCATCACCGCCAGCATCGCCACCGACACGGCCTCACCGACCTCGGCCAGTTCGGCCGGGGACTCCTCGGAGCCCAGCAGCGGCTCCGGCAGCCACTCGCCGTAGTACGCCTCCCGGCGGGCCCGGGCCGAGCCCAGCTGGTCGTAGCAGAGCCTGGTCACGATCGTGGTCAGGTACGCGCGCGGCTCGGCGATGCCCGAACGGTCGGCGGACTGCCAGCGCAGCCAGGCCTCCTGCAGCACGTCCTCGGCGTCGGCGACCGAGCCCAGCAGGCGGTAGGCCACCGCGCCCAGGTAGCGGCGCTCGGCCTGGAACGCGTCCGCGGGGCCGGACGGCGTGGTGTCGACTGCGGTCGGATCGGGCATCCGCCAACGGTAGCGCGCCGAACGGCCCGAGCGTCGGCCGGTGTTGACTCGGCGTCAGGCAGGGTGGCCGGGCAGTGTCAGGGGCGGGCCGACGCCGGGTGCGAGGTGGTCTCCACGCTGTGCAGCAAGTCCCGGAGCAGGGTGTTCAGCTCGGACAGCCGCTGCTCGCCCAGCCGGTCGATGATCCGCTGCTGGACGGTGGTGCCCGCCGCCACCGCTCCGTCGACCCGCTCCCGGCCGAGGTCGGTGAGGGTGATCCGCAGGCCGCGCCGGTCGTTCGGATCGGGGGAGCGGGTGACCAGGCCGGCCCGCTCCAGCTTGTCCAGCCGGCCCGTCATGCCGCCGGTGGTGAGCATCAGGGTGGCGGTCAGCTCGCGCGGCGACAGCGAGAACGGCTCCCCGGAGCGGCGCAGCGTGGCCAGGACGTCGAACTCGCCGAGGCCGAGGCCGAACTGCGCGTAGGCCTGCTCCATCAGGTCGCTGACCGCGCGGGAGACCCGGTGCACCCGGCCGAACGCGGCCATCGCCTCCGTCCGGTCGGCGAGGTCCGGTCGCTCGTGCCGCCACTGGTCGGCGATCGCGTCCACGGGGTCGTGCGCAGTGCTGCGAAGGTCCACTCGGTCCATGTTCGCCAGTGTGGCACAGGGTCGCTCGGGGGTGAGCGGGTGAGCGGCGAGATTTCTTTCGTTAATTGACTCGACAGCAAGTAGCTTGGCGCTAAGCTATCTGCCATGCGAACCGTAGCTCTCACCGCGCTCGCCCCGCTCGCGTGGGGCTCCACCTATGCCGTGACGACCGAACTGCTCCCCGCGGACCGGCCGTTGCTCACCGCCACGCTGCGTGCCCTGCCCGCCGGCCTGGTGCTGCTGGCCGTCACCCGACGACTGCCCAGCGGCTCCTGGTGGTGGCGCTCGGCCGTGCTGGGCACACTCAACATCGGCGTCTTCTTCGCCCTGCTCTTCGTCGCCGCCTACCGCCTGCCGGGCGGCGTGGCCGCCGTCCTCGGCGCGATACAGCCGCTGCTGGCCGCCGGGCTGGCCGTTCCGCTGCTCGGGGAGCGGTTCGGGCGGCGGGCCCTGCTGGCCGGCACCGTCGGGGTCTTCGGCGTGGCCCTGGTGGTGCTGCGCGCCACCGCCCGACTGGACGCCGTCGGCGTGCTGGCCGGGCTCGCCGGAGCCGGGGCGATGGCCGCCGGCACGGTGCTCACCAAGCGCTGGGGCCGCCCGGAGGGAGTCGGCCCGCTCGCCCTGACGGGCTGGCAGCTCACCGCCGGCGGCCTGCTGCTGCTCCCGGTCGCCGCCCTGGCCGAGGGCGCCCCGCCGGCGCTCAGCGGCGCCAACCTGCTCGGGTACGGCTACCTCGCGGTGGCCAACACCGCGCTGGCGTACTGGGTCTGGTTCCGCGGCATCGGCCGCCTGCCCGCCACCTCCGTCGCCTTCCTGGGCCTGCTCAGCCCGGTGTCGGCGGCAGTGATCGGCTGGGCCGCCCTCGGCCAGTCCCTGAACGCCGTGCAGCTGCTGGGCATGGCCCTCGCCCTGAGCTCCACCCTGCTCGGGCAGCGTCCGGCCGGTCGGCCCGCCACCACCGTGGTCGCCGCCTCGGAAGGCACCCCGACCACCGACGCGACCGGTCCGACCGTCACCGCCCCGGCGGCGACGGCCCCCGCCACCGCCCTCGGCGCGATACGCCAGGGGGAGGCCCGCGATGCGGACCTCCCCCTGGGCGGCCGACCGGTCGAGCCGGTCGGCCGGGCCGCCGGCTGACGCCGGGTCAGTCGACCTCGGCCACCGCCTGGGCGAACTGCGCCTGGTACAGCCGGGCGTAGGCGCCCTCGGCGGCGATCAGCTCGTCGTGGCTGCCCTGCTCCACGATCGAACCGTTCTCCATCACCAGGATCACGTCGGCGTCCCGGATGGTGGAGAGGCGGTGGGCGATCACGAAGGAGGTGCGGCCGGTGCGCAGCTCCGCCATCGCCCGCTGGATCAGCACCTCGGTGCGGGTGTCGACGGAGCTGGTCGCCTCGTCCAGCACCAGGATCGACGGCTGGGCCAGGAAGGCGCGGGCGATGGTGATCAGCTGCTTCTCGCCCGCGCTGACACCGGTGCCCTCGTCGTCCAGGACGGTGTCGTAGCCGTCGGGGAGGGTGCGCACGAAGCGGTCCACGTGCGCGGCCTTCGCCGCGGCGATCACCTGCTCGCGGGTGGCGGATTCGGCACCGTAGGCGATGTTCTCGGCGATGGTGCCGCCGAACAGCCAGGTGTCCTGGAGCACCATGCCGATGCCGGAGCGCAGGTCCTCGCGGGACATCGCGGCGATGTCCACGCCGTCGAGGGTGATCCGGCCGCCGCTGACCTCGTAGAAGCGCATCAGGAGGTTGACCATGGTGGTCTTGCCGGCGCCGGTCGGGCCGACGATGGCCACGGTGTGGCCGGGTTCGACCTTCAGCGACAGGCCGTCGATGAGCGGCTTGTCCGGGTCGTAGCGGAAGGAGACGTCCTCGAAGGCGACGCGGCCGTGCACCTTGGCGGGGCGCTCCGGGTGCTGGGGCTCGGGGGACTGCTCCTCCGCGTCGAGCAGTTCGAAGACCCGCTCGGCGGAAGCGACTCCGGACTGCACCAGGTTGGCCATCGAGGCGACCTGGCTGAGGGGCTGGCTGAACTGACGGGAGTACTGGATGAACGCCTGGACGTCACCGATGGACAGCGCACCGCTGGCCACCCGGAGACCGCCGACCACCGCGACCAGCACGTAGTTGATGTTGCCGACCAGCATCATCGCGGGCTGGATGATGCCCGAGATGAACTGCGCACGGAAGGAGGCCTCGTAGAGTGCCTGGTTCTCCTGCTGGAAGAGCTCCGTGGCCTCCTTCTGGCGGCCGAAGACCTTCACCAGGCTGTGCCCGGTGAACATCTCCTCGATGTGGGCGTTCAGCTTGCCGGTGGAGCTCCACTGCTTGATGAACTGGGGCTGGGCGCGCTTGCCGACCTTCGCGGCGACCACCACCGACACCGGGACGGAGATCAGCGCGATCAGGGCCAGCAGCGGGGAGATCCAGAACATCATCGCCAGCACGCCGATGATGGTCAGGAGGGAGTTGACGACCTGTCCCATGGTCTGCTGCATCGACTGGTTGATGTTGTCGATGTCGTTGGTGACGCGGCTCAGCACCTCGCCGCGCGGTTGGCGGTCGAAGTAGCTGAGCGGCAGCCGGGCCAGCTTCGCCTCGGCCTCCTCCCGGAGCCGGAACACCGCGCGGTTGATCGCCAGGGCGGCCAGCCGGCCCTGGACCACGCCGAACACCACGGCGGCCAGGTAGATGCCCAGCACCCAGAGCAGGACGGTGCCGATGGCGCCGAAGTCCATGCCCTGGCCGGGGGTGAAGTCGATCGAGGCGAGCAGGTCGGCGATGTTGCCCTCGCCCCTGGCACGCAGGCCGTCGAGCACGGCCTCCTTGCTCGGGGCGCCGGCGAAGCGCGGTCCGGTGGCTCCGGCGACGATCAGGTCGGTCGCCTTGCCGAGCACTCGGGGGCCGGCCACCGCGCAGCCGACGGAGAGGGCGCCGAATCCGAGCACGGTGAACAGCAGCTTGCGTTCCGGCTTGAGCAGGCCGAGCAGGCGCTTTCCGGAACCGCCGAGGTTCTTGGCCTTCTCGGCTCCCTGGGCTCCCATGAACCGCCCGGGCCCGGGCCCGCCGCGGCGGGCGGCCGCCTCCTGCGAGGTGGAGGTCGCCGACTCCTCGCCGCTCTCGGCGGGGCCGGCCTCGGCGGAATCGGTTCTGCCCGCGCCGGCCTCGGCGAGCTGGGGCTTGGTCACGTCGGGGCTGTCGGGGGTGGTCACGCCGCCGCCTCCTGCTCGGTGAGCTGGGAGAGCACGATCTCCCGGTACGTCGGGTTGTCGGCCATCAGCTCCTGGTGGGTGCCGGAGCCGACGACGACGCCCTCGTCGAGGACGATGATCCGGTCGGCGTCGCGGATGGTGGAGACGCGCTGGGCGACGATCACCACGGTGGCGTTCTGGGTCTCGCCGGCGAGCGCGGCGCGCAGGCGGGCGTCGGTGGCGTAGTCGAGGGCCGAGAAGGAGTCGTCGAACAGGTAGATCTCGGGCTTGCGGACCAGGGCCCGGGCGATCGCCAGGCGCTGGCGCTGGCCGCCGGAGACGTTGGTGCCGCCCTGGGCGATCGGGGCGTCCAGGCCCTCGGGGAGCTTCTCCACGAAGTCCTTGGCCTGGGCGGTCTCCAGGGCGTGCCAGAGCTCCTCGTCGGTGGCGTCGGGCTTGCCGTAGCGCAGGTTGGAGGCGACGGTGCCGGAGAACAGGTACGGCTTCTGCGGGACGAGACCGATGACCTCGGACAGCTTCTGCGGGTCGAGTTCGCGCACGTTCACGCCGTTGACCAGCACCTCGCCGCCGGTGGCGTCGAAGAGCCGGGGGACGAGTCCGAGCAGGGTGGTCTTGCCGGAGCCGGTGGAGCCGATGACGGCGGTGGTCTCGCCGGGCCGGGCGGTCAGGTCGATGCCGCGCAGCACCGGCACCTCGGCGCCGGGGTAGCGGAAGTCGACGCCGCGCAGCTCCAGCGTGCCGTGGGCACGCAGCTCGGTGACGGGCGCGACCGGCGGGACGACGCTGGAGGAGGTGCCCAGCACCTCCTGGATGCGCTCGGCGCAGACCTCGGCGCGCGGCACCATCATGAACATGAAGGTGGCCATCATGACGCTCATCAGGATCTGCATCAGGTAGGACAGGAAGGCGGTGAGCGCGCCGATCTGCATCTGGCCGCCGTCGATGCGCTGCGCGCCGAACCAGAACACGGCGATGCTGGAGATGTTGACCACGCCCATGACGATGGGGAACATCAGCGCCATCAGCCGGCCGACCCGCAGCGAGTAGTCGGCGAGTTCGCCGTTGGCGCCGGTGAAGCGCTGCTTCTCGTGGTCGTCCTTGACGAAGGCGCGGATGACGCGGATGCCGGTGATCTGCTCGCGCATGATCCGGTTGACCGCGTCGATCCGGGTCTGCATGCCGCGGAACTGCGGCCGCATCCTGCTGACCAGCACGGTGACGACGGCACCCAGCGCGGGCACCACGACCACCAGCAGGCCGGACAGCGGAACGTCCTGGTTGAGGGCCATCACGATGCCGCCGACGCACATGATCGGCGCGGCGACCATCAGCGTGAAGGACAGCATCGCCAGCATCTGGACCTGCTGGACGTCGTTGGTGGTGCGGGTGATCAGCGAGGGAGCGCCGAACTGGTTGAGCTCGCGGGCGGAGAACTCCTGCACCCGGGAGAACACGCCGGTGCGCAGGTCGCGTCCGAGGGCCATCGCGGTGCGGGCGCCGTAGTAGACCGCGCCGATCGAGCAGACGGCCTGGGCCAGCGAGACGCCGACCATCACGCCGCCGACCCGCAGGATGTACCCGGTGTCGCCCTTGAGGACGCCGCTGTCGATGATGTCGGCGTTCAGCGTCGGCAGGTACAGCATGCCGATGGTGGAGATCAGCTGGAGCAGCACCAGCAGTGTGATGTCGCGGGAGTAGGGGCCCATATGGGCCCTGAGAAGTCTGAAAAGCACCGTGCCACTCTCGTCGTCGTGGGGGACGCGCGCATCCCAAATTCGGGTACTTGCGAAAAAGCTTCACCCGTGGACCGGGCCTGTCGCTTGTGCTCTGCTCTCTGCCTGCACTGCCGCCCCGCGGGTGTGCCAGCTCACGTCACCCCCTTACGGAACGGCTTTCCACCCCCTAGGCTGCTGATTGCCTTCTTGTTACTCACCGGTTAAGTCGGTTGTCGGCCGCGCCCCCACGGCCGCGTTCACCCACTCTCGGTCCACCCGCCCCCGGAGGTCCTCGTTGAGTTCCGCGCAGTCCATGATCGAGCGGCGTCCGCCCTCCGTGGCGCACCTTCTGCTCAGCAGGGTAAAGGCCACGCCGAACGGTGAGGCCTACCGGTACCCGGTCCCGGTGGACGAGCAGGCCGCGGACAGCGCACCGGGTGCGGAGCAGTGGCGGTCGCTGACCTGGGCCCAGGCGAACGAGCGGATCCGCGCCGTCGCGGCCGGCCTGATGGCGCTGGGCATCCGCGCCGAGGACCGGGTCGCGATCGCCTCCGCCACCCGGATCGAGTGGATCCTCGCGGACCTCGGCAACATGTGCGCCGGCGCCGCCACCACCACCGTCTACCCGAGCACCAACGCCGACGAGACGGCCTTCATCCTGGCCAACTCCGGCAGCCGCGCGCTGTTCGCCGAGAACGCGAGCCAGCTGCGCAAGGCCGCCGAGCAGAAGGCCGAGCTGCCCGCGCTGGAGCACGTGATCCTGTTCGACCCGGCGGGCGCGGACGAGGTGCCGGCCGAGGGCCTGACCGTGCTGACGCTGGCCGAGCTGGAGCAGCGCGGCACCGAGTACCTGGCCGAGAACCCGGACGCCGTCGACAAGGCGATCGACTCCCTCGACAAGGAGCAGCTGGCCACCCTGATCTACACCTCCGGCACCACCGGCCGCCCCAAGGGCGTGCGCCTGGTGCACGACTGCTGGTCGTACGAGGGCGTGGCGCAGGAGGAGAGCGGGCTGCTGCGCTCCGACGACGTGCAGTTCATGTGGCTGCCGCTGTCGCACGTGTTCGGCAAGACGCTGATCTCCGGGCAGATCGCCACCGGCCACGTGATGGCGGTGGACGGCCGGGTGGACCGGATCATCCACAACCTGCCGGTGATCCGTCCGACCCTGATGGCGTCCGCGCCGCGGATCTTCGAGAAGGTCTACAACGGCATCGCCGGCAAGGCCCGGGCCGAGGGCGGCGCCAAGTACAAGATCTTCATGTGGGCGGCGAATGTGGCCCGCGACTACGCGCAGGCCATCCAGGCCAACAAGGTCGCGCACGGCCACGAGAGCGCCCCGCTGGGCCTGCGGCTGCAGCACGCGCTGGCCGACAAGCTGGTGTACACCAAGATCCGGGCGGCGTTCGGCGGCCGGCTGCGCGGCGCGGTGTCCGGCAGTGCGGCGCTCGCCCCGGAGATCGGCTACTTCTTCAAGGGCGCGGGCGTCCCGGTGCTGGAGGGCTACGGCCTGACCGAGACCTCGGCCGGCTCCACCGTGAACCGGGCCGAGGATTTCCGGGTCGGCACCGTCGGCATCCCGCTGCCCGGCACCGAGGTGCGGATCGCCGAGGACGGCGAGATCCTGCTGCGCGGCCCGGGCGTCATGCGCGGCTACCACGAGATGCCGGAGCAGACCGCGGAGGTGCTGGAGCCGGACGGCTGGTTCCACACCGGCGACATCGGCGAGCTCGGCGCGGGCGGCTACCTGCGGATCACCGACCGCAAGAAGGACATGTTCAAGACCTCCGGCGGCAAGTACGTCGCGCCGAGCGAGGTCGAGGGCAAGTTCAAGGCGATCTGCCCGTTCGTCAGCAACATCCTGGTGATCGGCAACGGCCGCAACTTCTGCACCGCGCTGATCGGCCTGGACGAGACGGTGATCATGCCGTGGGCGGCCGAGCACGGCCTGGCCGGGAAGTCGTACGCCGAGGTGGTCGCGGACCCGGCCACCGTGGAGCTGATCGACGGCTTCGTGAAGCGCCTCAACGGCGAGCTGCAGCGCTGGCAGACGATCAAGAAGTTCGCCCTGCTGCCGCGCGACCTGGACATCGAGCACGGCGAACTCACCCCCAGCCTGAAGATCAAGCGCCCGGTGGTGGAGAAGACCTACGCCGACCGGGTGAGCGCGATGTACGCGGGTGCCAACGAGGCCTGAGCACCCCCGGTTCCGGTACGGCCTTCGGAGTTTCGCGGGCCGTACCGGACAATGGGCGCATGCCCTCCGCACTTCCCGACGGCGAACCCGTGCCGTCCGACGGCTCGCTGCCCGCCCACGCCCTGGACGGACTCGGCGCCCGGCCGTTCGGTTTCTACCTGCACGTGCCGTACTGCGCCAGCCGCTGCGGCTACTGCGACTTCAACACCTACACCGCCACCGAACTGCGCTCCTCGGGCACGGTCGCCTCGCAGGACACCTACGCCGACAACGTGATCGCGGAGATCCGGCAGGCCCGCCGGGTGCTCGGCGACACCGACCTGCCGGTCGAGACGGTGTTCCTGGGCGGCGGCACCCCCACCCTGCTGCCCGCCCGCGACCTGGTGCGGATGCTGGCCGCGCTGCGCGAGGAGTTCGGCCTGGCCGACGGCGCGGAGGTCACCACCGAGGCCAACCCGGAGTCGGTCGACCCGGCGTACCTGGCCGAGCTGCGCGAGGGCGGCTACAACCGGATCTCCTTCGGCATGCAGAGCGCCCGCCCGCACGTGCTGCAGATCCTGGACCGCCACCACACCCCGGGCCGCCCGGAGGCCTGCGTCGCCGAGGCCCGCGCGGCCGGCTTCGAACACGTCAACCTGGACCTGATCTACGGCACCCCCGGCGAGAGCGACGAGGACTGGCAGGCCTCGCTGGACGCCGCGATCGGCGCCCGCCCGGACCACGTCTCCGCGTACTCGCTGATCGTCGAGGACGGCACCCGGCTGGCCGCCCGGGTGCGGCGCGGCGAGCTGCCGATGATCGACGACGACGTGCACGCCGACCGCTACCTGATGGCCGACCGGGCGCTCGCCGCCGCCGGGTACTCCTGGTACGAGGTCTCCAACTGGGCCACCACGCCCGAGGGCCGCTGCCGCCACAACGAGCTGTACTGGACCGGCGCCGACTGGTGGGGGGCCGGGCCGGGCGCGCACAGCCACGTCGGCGGGGTCCGCTGGTGGAACGCCAAGCACCCGGCCGCGTACGCGCAGGCGCTCGCCGAGGGCCGCACGCCCGCGCTCGGCCGCGAGGTACTGGCGGGCGAGGACCGGCGGGTCGAGCGGATCCTGCTGGAGCTGCGCCTGGTCGAGGGCTGCCCGCTGGACCTGCTCACCGACACCGGACGCGAGGCCGCCGACCGGGCGCTCGCCGACGGCCTGCTGGAGCCCGGCCCGTACGCCCTCGGCCGGGCCGCACTGACCCTGCGCGGTCGGCTGCTGGCCGACGCGGTGGTGCGCGACCTGGTCGACTGAGGCCCGGCAGGCCGGCCCCGGCGGGCCCGCCGTCGCAGGCCCGCCCCGGCAGGCTTGCCCGGCGGGCCTGCCGTCAACAGGCCGTCCTCCAAACCCACCGGGAGGGGGACAGCGGGCGTGAAACGCCACGGCGCGCTGCGGCCAATTACTCGGTGAAGGGACCCACCGGGTTCCCCCGACCGAGGAGGGACGCATGCGCATCCGTGAGCACCCTCAGCACGAACCGCTCCCCGAGGACCGTCCGCCGGAGCTGACCACTCCGGACGGCTTCGGCACGTTCTACCGTCAACACGTCAACGCCATACTCGACTTCGTCACCCGCCGGGTCAGCGACCCGCACCTCGCGGCCGACCTGACGGCGGACATCTTCGTCGCTGCGCTGGAGGCCGCCGGCAGCTACCGGCCCGAGCGCGGGACGGCGGTGGGCTGGCTGTACGGCATCGCCCGGTACGTCATCGCGGGGCACCGGCGCGGCGACCACCGGGAGCGCCGGGCGATAGGGCGGCTGTCCGGCCGCCGGCTGCTCGACGAAGAGGACATCCTCGCCCTGGAGGAGCGGATCGACGCCCAGCGCGCCGTCCGCGACCTCGCGCAGCAGCACGCCGGCCTCAGCGCGCCGCTGCGCGAAGTCCTCGACCTGGTCGTCATGGACGGCCTCACCACCGCCGAGGCCGCGCAGGCGCTGAACATCTCGCAGGCCACCGTCCGGGTCCGGCTGCACCGGGCCCGCCGGCGGCTCGGCGCCGAACGGCAGCCCGCCCGCAAGGACCTGCCGAGGCCGGGCCCGCTGCTGCCCCGCCCCACCGCCCCCGCCGACCCGATCATCGAGGTGACGTCGTGACCCGCCCAAGCCGTACCCCGTCCACCAGCCACTTCGAGCAGCTGCTCGGCGAGGAGCTGTCGGCCCTCGCCGCCGAGCGCGCCGCCGCCTCGGCCCGCCGCCCGGGCGTGCTGCGCCGCCGCCCGCTGCTGGCCGCCGTCGCGGTCGGCGCGGCCGCGGTGGTCACCGCACTGGTGCTGCCCGCGATACTGGGCAGCGCGCACGGCGGGAACGCCGCGTACGCCGTCACCCAGGAGTCCGACGGCACCATCGCCCTGAAGCTCCGCGACCCGGCCGCGCTGCCCGACCTGGTCGCCACCCTGCAGCGGTACGGGGTGCGGGCGGCCGGTATCGAGCAGGCCAGGACGCCGGAGGAGTGCACCCTGCCGGAGCCGGTGGGCACCCGCGCCCAGGCCGACCGGGTGCGGCCGGGCGACGGTCCGGGCACGGTGCGGATCGACCCGAAGCTCGTCCCACCCGGGTCGACGGTGCTGCTGACGGCGGGCCGGACGGAGGTCGGCGGCGGGGTGATGAGCTCCTTCCGCGCCGTGGTGGTGGACGCGGTGCCCGCCTGCGTGCCCGCGCCGCGGATCACCGTGGGGCAGGTGATCGAGCCGTCCGGTCTCCGGGGCGCGACCCCGGTCGCGACCGTCCTGTCGTCCGTCGGGCAGGCCGGATGAACGATCGTCAGCCGCTGCCAGGCAGGGTGACGAAGTCGATCAACTCCTCGACCCGGCCGAGGAGTTCGGGCTCCAGGTCCTTCCAGCCGTCGACCGAGGCGAGGATCCGCTTCCAGGCGGCGGGAGTGTCCACCGGCCAGCCGAGACGCCGGCAGATGCCCTCCTTCCACACCTCGGCGCGCGGCACCTCGGGCCAGGCGGCGAAGCCGAGACCGGCCGGCTTGACGGCCTGCCAGATGTCGACGTACGGGTGGCCGACCACCAGGACGTGATCGCCCGTCACCCGTGCGGCGATCCGGTGCTCCTTGGTGCCGGGCAGCAGGTGGTCGACCAGCACGCCGAGCCGGCGGCCGGGGCCGGGGGCGAACTCGGCGACGATCGCGGGCAGGTCGTCGACACCCTCCAGGTACTCGACCACCACGCCCTCGATCCGCAGGTCGTCGCCCCACACCCGCTCGACCAGTTCGGCGTCGTGCCGGCCCTCGACGTAGATCCGCGACTCGCGGGCCACCCGGGCGCGCGCCCCGGGCACCGCGATCGACCCGGAGGCCGTACGCCCCGGCCCGCGCTGCGGAGCCTGGAGGGGCGGGCGGACCAGCGTCACCACCCGCCCCTCCAACAGGAATCCACGCGGCACCAGCGGGAACACCCGGTGCTTGCCGAACCGGTCCTCCAACGTGACGGTGAACCCCTCGGCCGTCCGCTCGCAGCGCACCACCGCGCCGCAGAACCCGGTCGCCGCCTCCTCCACCACCAGGTCCCGCTCCGCCACCACCTCCGGCGCGGGCTGCTGCCGCTTCCACGGCGGGGTCAGATCGGGGCCGTACTCCCTGCTGCGCATGTCCGGCAGTCTACGAAACCGCCCCCGACGGGCCGTCAGCCGCTGTACGGCGCGGCCGTCGACAGCACCTCGACGATCCGCTCCCCGACCGCCTTCCCGTGCGACAGCGTCCGCACCTCCGCGTCGCCCCAGCGCGGGCGCACACCCCGGACGGCCAGCAGGTGCACCACCCGCAGGGTGCGCAGCGTGTTCGACACCTCGGCCGGCACCGGCCCGGGCTCGCCGGTGGCGAACAGGGCGGCCACCGGGTCCAGCCAGTCGACGGCCTGGCGCGGGGTCAGCTCGGGCCGGGTCAGCGTCAGGGCGATCGCGAAGCCGAGGCGATCGTCCTCCATCGCGTCGAAGACGTGACCGGTCGGGGCGAGCAGGCGGGCCGCACCGAGCGCGGGCAGCGGCGCAGGGTCGATGTCCGGGTGCTGCCCGAAAGCGGCCAGCAGGTCGGCGCCGTGCGCGACGGCGTGCAGCCAGCCCAGTGCGGGGTGGTGCCCGCGCAGGTCGGTCTCGGCCGGGTACCAGCGGGCGAACTCGGTGAGCCAGTCGGCGCGCAGGGCGCCGGTCCGCACGATGCGGGCCAGGACCAGCGGCGCGAACGTCCGGGCCTGGATCTCGGGCTCCTCGAAGCGGGCCGCCATCACGTCGCCGAGCGCCAGCCGGCGCTCCTGCGACAGTCCGGGTATCCAGCCGGCCAGCCGGGCGTACGCGCGTTCGTCCCGCTCCATCGGGTCGGGCGAGCGCAGCGCCTCGCAGACGGCGGCGAGCTCGGCGTCGGACGGATCACGGTCGGGCAGGGCGGTCCAGTCGGTCACGGACGACCACCCTAGGGTTCAGCCCTCCAGGCCGGGGGCGCCCCAGACCGGGAACCAGCGGGAGAGGTCGGACTCGATGCGGAGGTCGTTGCGGAGCAGGTTGGAGATCTCGATCTCCAGGGGGTTGTCGCGCTTCTCCTGGCCGGGGACCTTGCACATGGGGTAGAAGGTGCCGCGCTTGTACAGGTAGACCAGGCCCAGCGAGCGGCCCTCGGGGTCGCGGAAGGCGACGAGTGAGCAGAGGAGTTGCGGGCCGAAGCCGTTGGCCTCCAGTTCGCTGTTGACCGCGTGCAGGTCGTTGACCAGGTCGGGCAGTTCGTCGGGGGCGTGCCGGGCGAGCAGCCAGGAGTAGCCGTAGTCGTCCCGGGAGGCCTCGACGGGGACGCCGCCGCGTTCGGTGTCGGCGTCCAGCAGGGCCCGCACCTGCGCCTGCACCTCGGCGAACGCGCCGCCCTCGACGGCGGCGAAGCACACCGAGCCGAGGCCGGTGGGGCGGAAGCCGGTGGCGGCCTGCAGGGTGAGTGCCGCCGACGGGATGCCGAACAGCTGGTCGAGGTCCGGCTTCACCGGCTTGCTGCGGCCGAACAGGGCGTCCAGGAATCCCACGGGCGAGCTCCTTGGTCGAGGTCGGAGGGCGGTCACTGCCCGAGTTCGGAGGAGATCTTCGACAGCTGCGCGAGGCGCTGCTCCAGCGACGGGTGGGTGGACAGCAGCTGGGCCGCGGTCTCCTTGGCGCTCAGCGCGGGTGCGAAGTAGAAGGCGTTGTAGGGCTGGGCCTTGCGCAGGTCCTCGGTCGGGATGGCGGCGATCTGGCCGGTCACCTTGGTGAGCGCGGAGGCCAGGGCGCTGGGGCGTCCGGTCAGCTGGGCGGCGGCCCGGTCGGCGGCGAGCTCGCGGTAGCGCGACAGCAGCCGGGTGAGCAGGAAGCTGATCGCGTACACCACCATCGACACCAGCGGGACGACGATCATCGCGATGGCCGCGTTGGAGTCGTTGTTGTTGCGGTTGCCGCCGCCCATCATCCCGCCGTACAGCGCGATTCGGGTCATCGCACCGGCCAGCACGCCGAGGAAGCCGGCCACCGTCATCACCGCCACGTCCCGGTGCGCGACGTGCGAGAGTTCGTGGGCGAGGACGCCCTCCAGCTCCTCCGGTTCGAGTCGGCGCAGCAGGCCGGTGGTCACGCAGACCACCGCGTTCTCGGGGTTGCGGCCGGTGGCGAAGGCGTTGGGCATGTCGTTGTGGGCGACCGCGACCCGCGGTTTGGGCATGTCGGCGAGCGCGCACAGCCGGTCCACCGCGCCGTGCAGCTGCGGAAACTCCTCGGGGGAGGCCGGGTGGGCGCCCATCGCCCGTTCGGTGATCTTGTCGGAGAACCAGAACTGCGCGACGAACAGTCCGCCGGAGATCAGCACCACCAGCGGCCAGGCGCCGCGCAGCAGCACGATCAGCAGCCCGGTGAAGCCGACGTAGAGCAGGCCGATCAGGAACATGGTGGTGACCATCCGGCCGGTCAGGCCGCGGTCGGGGGTGAACCGGGAGTGCTGCCGTGATGCCGACATCGCTGCTCCTCCTTCGCCGTCCTCGCCTTCGATGCTGCCACCGGCGGGGCCCGCGGGCACCATCCGCGGCGAGCGGAATCCGACGTGAGTGGGAGGGGAATCCGGGGGGAAGGCGGGGGAAACGCGGCGGCACCGGCCCCCGGCGGCGGGTGGCGCGGCGTTCGGGTGCGGGATTTCGGTCGAGGATCACGTGGGCGGACCGTTCCTGCCATCAGGCCCGGGCCGTACACTGGCAGGTACGGTTCTGGCACTCTGACCAGTTGAGTGCCAGAGTCTGATCGACCACCGGTTCAACGGACGACGACGGAGGTGCGTGCCCATGCCGGACGACGGGAAGCCCGACGGCCGCCAGATCGACCCGCGCCCGTCCGTGCGTCCGCTGGGCGAGCGCCGCCTGTCGGTGCTCCGCGCGATCGTCCAGGACTACGTGGGCACCGAGGAGCCGGTCGGCTCCAAGGCCCTGGTGGAGCGTCACAACCTGGGCGTGTCGCCGGCCACGGTGCGCAACGACATGGCCGCGCTGGAGGAGGACGGGTTCATCCACCAGCCGCACACCAGCGCCGGCCGGATCCCCACCGACAAGGGCTACCGGCTGTTCGTCGACCGCCTCGCCGAGGTGAAGCCGATGACGGCTCCGGAGCGCCGTGCGATCCGGCACTTCCTGGAGGGCGCGGTCGACCTGGACGACGTGGTGGCCCGCACGGTGCGGCTGCTGGCGCAGCTGACCCGGCAGGTCGCGGTGGTCCAGTACCCGTCGCTGACGCGTTCCACGGTCCGGCACATCGAACTGGTGTCGCTCACCCCGACCAAGCTGATGCTGGTGCTGATCACCAACACCGGCCGGGTCGAGCAGCGGATGGTGGACTGTCCCGGCCCGGTCGGCGAGACCCTGCTGGGAGACCTGCGGGCCAAGCTGAACGGCATGGCGGGCGGCTGTCGGCTGCCCGAGGTGCCGACCCTGCTGGAGGACCTGCCGGCCGGCTTCGAACCGGCCGACCGGCCCTCGGTCAGCACCGTGCTGACTGTGCTGTTCGAAACGCTCGCCGAACAGAACGAGGAACGGATCATGCTGGCGGGCACCGCCAACCTCACCCGTTTCGGCCACGACTTCCCGCTCACCATCCGTCCGGTGCTGGAGGCACTGGAGGAGCAGGTGGTGCTGCTGCGCCTGCTGGGTGAGACCGGCGACTCCGCGATGACGGTCCGGATCGGCCACGAGAACGCCTACGAGGGCCTGAATTCCACGTCGGTGGTCTCCGTCGGTTACGGTTCGGGCGACCAGAGCGTGGCAAAGCTGGGAGTGATCGGTCCGACCCGGATGGATTACCCGGGCACAATGGGGGCGGTGCGAGCGGTGGCACGGTACGTCGGCCAGATCCTGGCCGAGTCATAGCAAGGCTGCGTGAAACCTCACGCAGCCCTCGCGAGCACTTCTAGAGGCGGAACAAACCGGAGCATTTGGTGGCCACGGACTACTACGCGGTACTCGGCGTCCGACGCGACGCGGGGCAGGACGAGATCAAGAAGGCGTTTCGGCGCCTCGCCCGTGAACTGCACCCGGACGTCAACCCGGACCCGAAGACGCAGGAGCGGTTCAAGGAGATCAACGCCGCCTACGAGGTGCTCTCCGATCCGCAGAAGCGTCAGGTCTACGACCTCGGCGGCGACCCGCTGTCGCCCAACGGCGGCGGCGCGGGCGGCTTCGGCGCGGGCGCGGCCGGGTTCGGCTTCTCGGACATCATGGACGCCTTCTTCGGCGCCGCGACCGGCCAGCGCGGCCCGCGTTCGCGCACCCGCCGCGGCCAGGACGCGATGATCCGACTGGAGATCACCCTGGAGGAGGCCGCGTTCGGCACCACCAAGGAACTCCAGGTCGACACCGCCGTCACCTGCACCACCTGCAGCGGAGAGGGCGCCGCGCCCGGCACCTCCGCGCAGACCTGTGACATGTGTCGCGGCAAGGGCGAGGTCTCCCAGGTCACCCGGTCCTTCCTGGGCCAGGTCATGACCTCCCGCCCCTGCCCGCAGTGCCAGGGCTTCGGCACCGTCGTCCCGACCCCGTGCCCGGAGTGCGCGGGCGACGGCCGGGTCCGGGCCCGCCGCACCCTCACCGTCAAGATCCCGGCCGGTGTCGACAACGGCACCCGGATCCAGCTGGCCGGCGAGGGCGAGGTCGGCCCCGGCGGCGGCCCGGCCGGCGACCTGTACGTGGAGATCGCCGAGACCAGCCACGCGGTCTTCCAGCGCCGCGGCGACGACCTGCACTGCACGGTCACCATCCCGATGACGGCTGCCGCGCTCGGCACCCAGGTCCCGCTGCAGACCCTGGACGGCCTGGAGGAGGTCGACATCCGGCCCGGCACCCAGTCCGGCCAGTCGATCCCGCTGCACGGCCGCGGCATCACCCACCTGCGCGGCGGCGGCCGGGGCGACCTGATAGTGCATGTCGAGGTGCAGACGCCCACCAAGCTCGACCCGGAGCAGGAGGAGCTGCTGCGGCGGCTCGCCATGATCCGCGGCGAGGAGCGGCCGTCCGGGCAGTTCGCCCCCGGTCAGCAGGGGCTGTTCTCCCGGCTGAAGGACGCTTTCAACGGGCGCTGAGCCCCAGCTGTTCGTTCCGGGCCGGGAGTGGCGCACGCCGCCGCTTCCGGCCCGGGTCTTTTGCTGTTCGCGACGTGAGAGGTTCCTGTTCCGATGACCGCACCGGTGTTCGTCGTCGACGACCTGGCGGGCGCCGCCCCCGGCGCCACCGTCCGCCTCGACGGCCCCGAGGGGCGGCACGCCGCCGCCGTCAAGCGACTGGAGCCCGGCGAGGCCGTCACGCTCGCCGACGGACGCGGCCGCGGTGCGGACGGGACCATCGCGGCGGTGCACGGCAAGGACGCGCTGGACGTGCTGGTGACCGCCGTCCGCGAGGAGGCCGCGCCGGCGCCGCGGATCACCGTCGTCCAGGCGCTGCCCAAGGGCGATCGCGGGGAGCTCGCCGTCGAGACGATGACCGAGGTCGGCGTCGACGCGGTGGTGCCGTGGGCGGCGTCGCGGTGCATCACCCAGTGGAAGGGCGAGCGCGGCGCGAAGGCGCTCGCGAAGTGGCGGGCGACGGCCCGCGAGGCGGGCAAGCAGGCGCGGCGGCTGCGGTTCCCCGAGGTGCACGAGCTGATGACGACGCGGCAGCTGCTGCCGCTGGTGGCCGCGGCCTCGTTCGCGGCGGTGCTGCACGAGGAGGGGTCGCTGCCGCTGGCGACGGCGTCGCTTCCCGCCGAGGGCGAGATCGTGCTGATCGTCGGGCCGGAGGGCGGGGTGTCGCCGGAGGAGCTCGCGGCCTTTGCGGAGGCGGGCGCGAAGGCGTTCCGGCTCGGGCCGTCGGTCCTGCGGACGTCGACGGCGGGGGTGGCGGCGGGAGCGCTGCTGCTGGGCCGCACCGGCCGCTGGGGGTAAGGAGCGCGCGGTGGGAGGCCTTCCGCTCCGCGCAGTTCTCCCCCAGCCCTGGCGGGCCGGGAGGTACCCCCACGCGCCCCTGGTGGTGCTCTCCCTGGTTCGCGTCCGCTGCCGATATTTCCCCGCGTCGCTTCCTTCGCACGTTCTAGGGTGGCCGGGTGACCGATTCGACGCGCGGATACCTGCGCCACCCTCACCTGTCCGGCGACCTTGTCGCGTTCGTTGCGGAGGACGATGTCTGGCTGGCACCCGTCGAGGGCGGGCGGGCCTGGCGGTTGACGGCGGATCAGGTGCCGGTGGGCGCCGTGCGCATCTCGCCGGACGGCCTGACGGTGGCGTGGACGTCGCAGCGGGACGGCGCGCCGGAGGTGCATGTCGCGCCGGTGGCCGGCGGCCAGGCGCGGCGGCTGACGTACTGGGGGAGCCCGTACACGGCGCTGGTGGGCTGGACCGGGGACGGCCGGCCGATCGCGATCAGCACGGCGGGCCAGGAGACGATCCGCCGGACGTGGGCGTTCGCGGTGCCGTTGGACGGCGGTGAGCCGGAGCGGCTGCCGTACGGCCCGATCGGCGCGCTGGCGTTCGAGCCGGTGCCGGCGGGTGCGACCGGCGGCCGGGTGCTGCTGGGGACGCACAACCGGGAGGCCGCGCACTGGAAGCGGTACCGGGGCGGCCGGGCCGGCAAGCTGTGGATCGGCGCGGCGGAGTTCGAGCGGCTGCACGCCGAGCTGGACGGCCAGCTGGAGTGCCCGCTGTGGGTGGGCGACCGGGTGGCGTTCCTGTCCGACCACGAGGGTGTCGGGCGCCTGTACTCCAGCCTTCCGGACGGCAGCGACCTGCGGGCGCACGGCCCGGCGGACACCGGCTTCTACGCCCGGCAGGCATCCACCGACGGCACCCGGGTGATCTGGCAGAGCGCCGGCGACCTGTGGCTGCTGGACGACCTGGAGGGCGCCGAGGCGCGCCGGCTGGAGATCGACCTGGCGGGGCCGCGCAGCAGCCGCCGGCCGCATCCGACCCGGGCGGACGGCCAGGTGGAGTCCGCGGCCGCGGACCGGACCGGCCGGGCGGCGGCCGTGGTGGTGCGCGGCACCGTGCACTGGGTGACCCACCGCGAGGGCCCGTCGCGGGTGCTGGACGAGACGCCGGGGGTGCGCAACCGGCTGGCCCGGGTGGTGCCGGGCGAGGACGGCGCGCAGGGCGCGGTGTGGGTGACGGACGCCGACGGCGACGACGCGATCGAGTACGCGCCCTCGGTACTGGGCGCGGAGCGCCGCCGGCTGGCCTCGGGGCAGCTCGGCCGGGTGCTGTCGCTGACGGTCTCCCCGGACGGCCGGCAGCTCGCGGTCGCCTCGCACGACGGCCGGCTGCTGCTGGTGGCGCTCAGCGACGGCGCGGTGCACGAGCTGGCGCGCAGCGGCGACGGCGAGGTCAGCGGGCCGGTGTTCAGCCCGGACTCGGGCTGGCTGGCGTGGTCGCAGCCGGTGCTCGGGCCGTGGTCGCTGCGGCAGATCATGCTGGCCGACCTCACCTCGCGGACGGTCAGCGAGGCGACGCCGCAGCGGTTCCACGACTACTCGCCGGCGTTCACCTCGGACGGCAAGCACCTGGCGTTCCTGTCGGTGCGGACTTTCGACCCGGTGTACGACGAGCACGTCTTCGACCTGTCGTTCCCCGGCGGCACCCGCCCGTACCTGCTGACGCTGGCCGCCGACACCCCGTCGCCGTTCGGGCCGCAGCGGGCCGGGCGGCCGGTGGGCGGCGAGGACGAGGACGGCAAGGACGGCGACATGGGCGAGTCCGGGGCACCGACCACCAGGGTCGACCTGGAGGGCCTGGCGGACCGGATCGTGGCGTTCCCGGTGGCGGCCGGCCGGTTCGGGGCGCTGCGCGCGGCGAAGGACGGCGTGCTGTGGGGCCGGATCCCGTTCAGCGGTGAACTCGGCGACAGCGCGGCCTCGTTGGACGACACCCCGGCCGCCACCGCGCTGGAGCGCTACGACCTGAAGAAGCGCAAGGTGGAGGAACTGCTCACCGGTGTGGACACCTTCTCGGTGTCCGGGGACGGCGCGCGGCTGGCGGTGCTGGAGGACGGCGGCCTGCGGATCGTCCCGGCCGACCAGAAGGCCGACGACGGCGAGGACGCCGCGGTGGACCTCGACCGGATCCGGGTGACGGTCGACCCGGCCGCCGAGTGGCGGCAGATGTTCGACGAGAACGGCCGGCTGATGCGCGACAACTTCTGGCGCGCCGACCTCGGCGGCGTCGACTGGGCGGGCGTGCTGGCGCGCTACCGTCCGCTGGTGGACCGGGCCGGCTGCCACTCCGACGTGGTGGACCTGCTCTGGGAGACGGTCGCCGAGCTGGGCACCTCGCACGCCTACGTGATCCCGCCCGGCCGGGGCACCGAGGCGGCCCGTCGGCAGGGCCTGCTCGGCGCGGACCTGGTCCGCGACGGCGAGGTGTGGCGGGTGGCCCGGGTGGTGCCCGGCGAGTCCTCCGACCCGCGGGCCCGCTCCCCGCTGGCCGCGCCCGGCGCGGCGATCCGCCCCGGCGACGCGATCCTGGCGGTCAACGGCCGCCCGGTCGACCCGGTGACCGGCCCCGGCCCGCTGCTGGCCGGCACCGCCGACCAGCCGGTGGAGCTGACCGTCAGCGGCAAGGACGGCGGCGAGCGCCACCCGGTGGTGGTGCCGCTGGACGACGAGGAGGCGCTGCGCTACCACGACTGGGTGGCCGGGCGGCGGGCCGCCGTCCACGAGCTGTCCGGCGGCCGCCTGGGCTACCTGCACGTGCCCGACATGCAGAGCGCCGGCTGGGCGCAGCTGCACCGGGACCTGCGGATCGAGATGGCCCGCGAGGGCGTGGTGGTCGACCTGCGGGAGAACCGCGGCGGCCACACCTCGCAGCTGATCGTCGAGAAGCTGGCCCGCCGGATCGTCGGCTGGAACCGCGCCCGCGACCTGGACCGGCCCGAGCCGTACCCGGCGGACGCCCCGCGCGGCCCGGTGGTGGCGGTCGCCAACGAGTTCTCCGGCTCGGACGGCGACATCGTCAACGCCGCGATCCAGGCCCTCGGCATCGGCCCGGTGGTCGGCGTCCGCACCTGGGGCGGCGTGATCGGCATCGACAACAAGTACGACCTGGTGGACGGCACGGTGGTCACCCAGCCCAAGTACTCCAGCTGGCTGGAGGGTTACGGCTGGGGCCTGGAGAACGGCGGCGTCACCCCCGACATCGAGGTCGCGACCACGCCGCAGGACTGGGCGGCGGGCCGCGACCCGCAGTTGGAGACCGCGGTGCGGGTCGCCCTGGAGTCGCTGGCCGCCACCCCGGCGAAGGTCGCGCCGCCGATCGACTGAACCGGACGAGGGGGCGCGGGTCCGAGCCGGCCCGCGCCCCCTGCCTGTAAGGTCGGCGTGACCAGTGACGGCTGTTCAGAAGGAGAGCGGGAGATGGCCGGCGAGCCGCAGGCGGACTGTGTGTTCTGCAAGATCGTGTCGGGGGACATCCCGGCGACGGTGGTGCGCAAGAGCGCCCGGACGCTGGCGTTCCGGGACATCAACCCGCAGGCGCCCACCCACCTGCTGGTGATCCCGCACGTGCACCACGCCAACGCGGCCGAACTGGCCGCCGCGGAGCCGGAGATCGCCGCGGAGCTGCTCGTCGAGGCCGGCGAGGCCGCGAAGGGCGAGGGCCTGGAGTCGTACCGGCTGATCTTCAACACCGGCGCGGAGTCCGGCCAGACGGTGTTCCACGCGCACGTGCACGTGCTGGGCGGGCAGACGTTCGCCGAGGGGCTGGTCTGACCGTTGTCGCAGCGTGAACTCGTCGTCCTCGGCACGGCCAGCCAGGTGCCGACCAGGCACCGGAACCACAACGGGTACCTGCTGCGCTGGGACGGCGAGGGGCTGCTGTTCGACCCGGGGGAGGGCACCCAGCGGCAGATGCTGCACGCCGGGGTGAGCGCCACCGGGATCACCCGGATCGCGGTGTCGCACTTCCACGGCGACCACTGCCTCGGCCTGCCCGGCGTGGTGCAGCGGATCAACCTGGACCGCGTCCCGCACCCGGTGGACGCCTACTACCCGGCGTCCGGGCAGCTGTTCTTCGACCGGCTGCGGCACGCCAGCGTCTACCACGCCACCGCCGAGCTGCGGGAGCGCCCGATCGCCGGGCCCGGCCCGCTGGAGGCCCCGGGCGCGCCGTTCGAACTGGCGGCGGTCCGGCTGTCGCACCCGGTGGAGTCGTTCGGCTACCGGCTGACCGAGCCGGACGGCGTCCGGCTGCGCCCCGAGCGGCTGCGCGAACTGGGCCTGCGGGGGCCGCTGGTGGGGCAGTTGCAGCGCGAGGGCCGGGTCGAGGTGGACGGGCGGACGGTGCTGCTGGCGGAGGTCGCCGAGCGGCGGCCCGGGCAGCGGTTCGCCTTCGTGATGGACACCCGGCTGTGCGACGGGGTCGCCGAACTCGCCGAGGGCGCCGACCTGTTGGCGATCGAGGCGACCTTCCTGGAGGCGGACGCCGCGCTCGCCGAGGAGCACGGCCACCTGACCGCCGCGCAGGCCGCCCGGGTGGCCGCCGAGGCCGGAGTGCGCCGACTGGTGCTGACCCACTTCTCGCAGCGCTACCCGGACCTGCAGGCGCACCGCGCGGAGGCCGAGAAGCACTTCGACGGCGAGGTCGTGATCGCCGAGGACCTCGCCAGGATCCCCGTCCCGCCGCGCCGTTGAGCGCCCCCGGGGCGCGCGAGGACGGAAAACCGCTCGCACATCGGGGCGACAGCCCGCACCATCGAAGCCGCCGCGCCGCTCCGGCGAACATCCGCGCGGCGTACCCTGGTGGCCTGGAGAGCCCTGGCCACACGAGACGACGGATTGGGATGAGGCAGGCCGTAGCGCCGACCCATGACTGACACACCGCAGACCCGAACCGACGGACAGCGGCGCCCCGACGCGGCGGCCGCCAGCACCCGGATAGTCATCCCGGAGAAGCACCCGATGGTCACGCTGCTGGGTGCGGCCGACTCGCTCCTGCGCGTGATCGAGAAGGGCTTCCCGGACGCCGACATCCACGTGCGCGGAAACGAGGTGACCGCCACCGGCTCTCCCGCCGAGGTCGCGCTCGTCAAGCAGCTCTTCACCGAGATGATGCTGGTGCTGCGCACCGGCCAGCCACTGACGGAGGACGCCGTGGAGCGCTCCATCACCATGCTCAGGAGCGCCGCGGAGGACCCGGCCCACCCGGCCCCGTCCGAGGTGTTCACGGCGAACATCCTGTCCAACCGGGGCCGCACCATCCGCCCCAAGACGCTCAACCAGCAGCGCTACGTCGACGCGATCGACAAGCACACCATCGTCTTCGGCCTCGGCCCGGCCGGCACCGGCAAGACCTACCTGGCGATGGCCAAGGCCGTGCAGGCGCTGCAGGCCAAGGAGGTCAACCGGATCATCCTGACCCGGCCGGCCGTCGAGGCGGGGGAGCGGCTGGGCTTCCTGCCCGGCACCCTCTACGAGAAGATCGACCCCTACCTGCGGCCGCTGTACGACGCGCTGCACGACATGATGGACCCGGACTCGATCCCGCGGCTGATGGCCGCTGGCACGATCGAGGTGGCTCCACTCGCGTACATGCGCGGCCGCACCCTGAACGACGCGTTCATCATCCTCGACGAGGCGCAGAACACCTCGCCCGAGCAGATGAAGATGTTCCTGACCCGCCTCGGTTTCAACTCCCGGGTGGTGGTCACCGGCGACACCAGCCAGATCGACCTGCCGGGCGGCACCCGCAGCGGTCTCAAGGTGGTCCAGGAGATCCTGGCCGACGTGCCCGACATCCACTTCTCGGTGCTGACCAGCACCGACGTGGTGCGGCACAAGCTGGTCGGCCGCATCGTGGACGCGTACGAACGCTGGGACGCCCGGCAGGAGGCCGAGGAGTCCGGCGACCGCAAACCCGTTCAACGGCGGGGCGCCCGGGCGCCCCGGCAGTCCCATCGCACCGAAAGCTGAGTACTGAGCCCTCCATGTCGATCGACATCGCCAACGAGTCCGGTTGGGACGTCGACGAGGAGTCCATCCTCGACGTCGCCCGCTACGCCCTCGAAAAGATGCGGATTCACCCGCAGTCCGAGCTCTCCGTGATCCTCTACGACAGCGAGTCGATGGCGGAGCTGCACGTCCAGTGGATGGACCTGCCCGGTCCGACCGACGTGATGTCCTTCCCGATGGACGAGCTGCGGCCCGGCAAGGAGGGCGAGGACCTGCCCGAGGGCCTGCTGGGCGACATCGTGCTCTGCCCCGAGGTGGCGAAGCAGCAGGGCCTGGCCGCCCCGACCAAGCACTCCATGGACGAGGAGCTGCAGCTGCTCACCGTCCACGGGGTGCTGCACGTGCTCGGCTACGACCACGAGGAGCCCGACGAGGAGCGCGAGATGTTCGCGCTGCAGAAGCGGATCCTGGACGACTGGCGGGCCGGCCGCGGGCTGACCGGGCTGTCGCCCGCCCCGACCGTCCACTGAGGGCCGGCCGTCCGTGAGTGGTGAGAGTACGACCTTCCTGATCGGGGCGCTGCTGCTGGTGGTGCTCGGCTGGCTGGCCGCGTGCGCCGAGGCGGGGATCTCCCGGATGTCCCGGTTCCGCGCCGAGGAGGCGGTCCGCTCGGGCCGCCGCGGCTCGGACCGGCTGCTGACGCTGGCCTCCGACAACATCCGCTACCTGAACCTGGCGACGCTGATCCGGGTGGCCGCCGAGATGGCCGCCGCGGTGCTGGTCACCGTGGTCTGCGTGCGCAGCTTCCAGCAGACCTGGCTGGCCGTGCTGGTGGCGTTCGCCGTGATGGTGCTGGTGTCGTTCGTCATGGTCGGGGTCTCCCCGCGCACGATCGGCCGCCAGCACCCGCTGAGCACCGTCACCGCGGCGTCCTACGTGCTGCTGCCGCTGGCCCGGATCCTCGGGCCGATCCCGCGGCTGCTGATCCTGCTCGGCAACGCGCTGACGCCCGGCAAGGGCTACCGGGAGGGCCCGTTCGCCTCCGAGGCCGAGCTGCGGGCGCTGGTGGACCTCGCGGAGAAGGACGACCTGATCGAGGACGAGGAGCGCCGCATGGTGCACTCGGTCTTCGAACTGGGCGACACCATCGTGCGCGAGGTGATGGTGCCGCGCACCGACCTGGTGATGATCGAGCGGCACAAGACCGTCCGGCAGGCGCTGACCCTGGCGCTGCGGTCGGGCTTCTCGCGGATCCCGGTGGTCGGCGACAACGAGGACGACGTGGTCGGCATCGTCTACCTCAAGGACCTGGTGCGGCGCACCCACATCAACCGGGACGCCGAGTCGGAGCAGGTGGACTCGGTGATGCGCCCCGCGGTGTTCGTCCCCGACTCCAAGCCGGCCGCGGACCTGCTGCGCGAGATGCAGCAGATGCGCTCGCACGTGGCGATCGTGATCGACGAGTACGGCGGCACCGCCGGGCTGGTCACCATCGAGGACATCCTGGAGGAGATCGTCGGCGAGATCACCGACGAGTACGACCGGGAGATCGCCCCGGTCGAGGACCTCGGCGACGGCTCGTACCGGATCACCGCCCGGCTCACCGTCGAGGACCTCGGCGAGCTGTTCGGCATCGAGCTGGACGACGAGGACGTGGAGACCGTCGGCGGCCTGCTCGCCAAGTGCCTGGGCCGGGTGCCGATCCCCGGCTCGTCCTGCGAGGTGCCGGTACCGGAGGGCAGCGGGCTGGCCGCGATCAGCCTGACCGCGGAGAGCTCCGCGGGCCGCCGCAACCGGATCGGCACCGTGGTGGCCGCGCCGGTGCGGGCCGAGGAGCACGCCAGGCACACCGAGGAATCGGCCGAGGAGAACGCGGCGTAGTCCGCCGTGCACGCAGCGGGCCCTGGACGGGCCGTCCCAACCGGCCTGCCGGATCGGACGGTTCGGCCCAGGGTCCGTTTGCCTGACCGCCCGGAACGCGCCGACCATGGGAGACATGGCACATCTACTGCGCGCGGAATACGGCCCCACCGGGCCGGCCGGCGGGGTGGCCAGGTGGCATGTGGTCCGTGACACCGACCTCTCGCACGGCATGTGCGGCGCCGAGATCGCCTCGGACGCCGAGAGCAAGCCGGAGGAGGCCTGGGGCACCGGGCTGCACTGCTGCCAGCAGTGCGGGTCGCTGTACCTGCACGAGGTGCCGTTCCTCCGGTCCGACCACGCGGGGAGGACCTGATGAGACTCCACGACGAACTGCCGGTCGACCACCGGCTGGGCCAGGTGTACCGCTACGGCGCCGGACTGGGCGGCCTGTTCCTGGTGGCGTTCGGCATCCTCGGGCTCACCGGCGGCAGCCCCGGGTTCATCGACACCGAGGGCAAGGAAGTGCTGGGCATGTCCAGCAACGGCGCGCTGAGCGTGCTGTCGCTGGTGGCCGGCGGAATCCTGATCCTGGGCGCGATCATCGGCGGCAACATCGCCTCCGACATCAACATGATCATGGGCGTGCTGTTCGTGCTGGCCGGCTTCGTCGGCCTGATGGTGCTGGACTCCAGCGCCAACCGGCTCGCCTTCCACATCGGCAACGTCGTCTTCAGCTTCGCCTTCGGTTTCGTGATCCTGACCTTCGGCATGTACGGCCGGGTCAGCAGCCACCTGCCGCAGGACAACCCGTACTGGAAGCACCGGCACGAGCGCCCCAGCGAGCGCCCGAACGGCCCGCCGGCGCTGGTGAACGTGCTGCGCCCCGGTCCGCCGAATCCCACCGGGCACTGATCGCCCCGTCGTAGAGTGGAGCCGCAAGGGGCCCGACGGATCGTCAGATCCGCCGGGCCGCAGCCCGTTCGAGGGGGAGAACGATGACTGAGCGGATGCTCGGGGCACTGGCCAGCTCGTCCATCGGCTTCGGCGCGATGGTGCTCTCGCCCGGCTCCTACGGCGCGATCGACGAGCAGCGCGGCCAGGACGCGCTGCTCGCCGCGGTCGACGCCGGGGCCCGGATGATCGACACCGCGGACGGCTACGGCGACGGGCACAACGAGCAGTTGATCGGCCGGGCCCTGCGCGGCCGGCGCGACGAGGTGGTGCTCGCCACCAAGTTCGGCTTCCGCATCCCGGACGGCGCCGAGGCGCACGCCTTCCCGGTGCACTTCGCGTTCGGCGAGCTGGCCGTGAACTGCGATCCCAAGTACGTGCGCGGCTACGCGGAGCGGTCGCTGCGCGGCCTCCGGGCCGATGTGATCGACCTGTACTACCCGCACTTCCCGGACCCGCAGGTGCCGTTCGAGGACACCGTCGGCGCGGTCGCCGAGCTGGTCTCGGACGGGCTGGTGCGCCACCTCGGGCTCTCCAACGTGACGGCCGCGCAGCTGCGCGCCGCGCACGCGGTGCACCCGGTGGCGGCGGTGCAGGTGCAGTGGTCGATGTGGCAGCCGATCGACCCGGAGCTGCTGGCCGCCACCCGCGAGCTGGGCGTCGGCGTGGTGGCCTGGAGCCCGCTCGGCGGCGGCTTCCTGACCGGCACCGTGCGGCAGGTCGCGGACGGCGACTTCCGGCAGCACCTCGCCCGGTTCTCCGCCGAGAACCTGGCCGCCAACAACGACCGGTACGCCCCGCTGCGCGCGATCGCCGCCGAACTGGGCGCCACGCCCGGCCAGTTGGCGCTGGCCTGGCTGCTGCGCCAGGACGAGCACGTGGTGCCGATCCCGGGCAGCCGCACCCCCGCGCACATCGCGGAGAACCAGGCCGCCGCCGACCTGGTGCTGGACGACGCGGTGCTGGCCCGGATCGACGCGGCGCTGGCGGAGTTCGCGCCGGCCGGGGAGGGGCGGCTGTTCAAGGACTGAGCCCATGGACCGGGTGGGCGGCCCCGCTGTTCACGGACTGAGCCGCCGGTGGATCGAGGGTCGGACGCCCCGGCCGGTGCGCCGGCGGGCCGCCTATGCTCGGGCCATGACCGAGATTTCCGAGCTGGACCCCGAGGACAAGAAGATCATCACCCTGGCCCGCTCGGCCCGCGCCCGCAACGGCGTGGCCGAGGGCGCCGCGGTCCGCGACGAGACCGGCCGCACCTACGTGGCCGGGACGGTCGCGCTGGAGTCGTTGCAGCTCAGCGCGGTGCAGACGGCGGTGGCGATGGCGGTGGCCAGCGGGGCGAAGAGCCTGGAGGCGGCCGCGGTGGTCTCGGCCGCGGACCAGCCGGCGGCGGCCGACCTGGCGGCGGTGCGCGACCTGGGCGGGGCCGGGACGCCGGTGCTGCTGGCCGGGCCCGACGGTGCGCTGAAGGTCGTCGCCGAGGCGCGCTGAAGGCCGTCGCCGAGGTGCGCTGAAGGTCGGCGGCGGGCCCATGGACAAGCCCCCGGGCGGTGCGATAATCGCAGCGGCCGGGGGTCTCTCCGGCGGGGGAGGGGTCATGGGGATCGCCGCGTTCTTCTGCGGACTGCTGCTGTGCGTCATGGGTTTCGGCCGCTGGCACGAGACCGGCTCCCCCTGGTGGCTGGGCGGCACCCTGGCGCTGCTGGCGCTGGTCCTGGTCGGCGGCATCATGGGCGGCGGGAAGAAGAAGGCCGGCTGAACACCCGCTGGGCAGCTCGGCCCGCCCGATCGGGGACAATGGGTGCCATGAATGCCCCTTCCTCCCCGTACCGCTCCGGGTTCGCGTGCTTCGTCGGCCGTCCCAACGCGGGCAAGTCGACCCTGACCAACGCGCTGGTCGGGACGAAGGTCGCGATCACCTCCGACCGTCCGCAGACCACCCGGCACACCGTGCGCGGCATCGTGCACCGCCCCGACGCCCAGCTCGTGCTGGTGGACACCCCCGGGCTGCACAAGCCCCGCACGCTGCTCGGCGAGCGCCTCAACGACCTGGTGCGCACCACTTGGGCGGAGGTCGACGTGATCGGCTTCTGCGTGCCCGCCGACCAGAAGCTCGGCCCCGGCGACAAGTTCATCGCCAAGGAGCTCGCCGAGATCAAGAAGTCCACCCCGAAGGTGGCGCTGGTCACCAAGACCGACCTGGTGGACTCCAAGCGGCTCGCCGAGCAGCTGATCGCCGTCCAGCAGCTGGGCGCCGAGCTCGGCATCGAGTGGGCCGAGATCATCCCGGTCTCCGCGGTCGGCGACAAGCAGGTGGACCTGGTCGCGGACCTGCTGACCAAGCTGCTGCCCGAGGGCATGCCGCTGTACCCGGACGGCGACCTCACCGACGAGCCCGAGCAGATCATGGTCGCCGAGCTGATCCGCGAGGCCGCCCTGGAGGGCGTGCGCGACGAACTGCCGCACTCGCTGGCCGTGGTGGTCGAGGAGATGATCCCGCGCGAGGGCCGGCCCGCCGACCGCCCGCTGCTGGACATCCACGCCAACGTCTACATCGAGCGGCAGAGCCAGAAGGCCATCGTGATCGGCGCCAAGGGCTCCCGGCTCAAGCACGTCGGCACCACCGCCCGCAAGCAGATCGAGGCGCTGCTCGGCACCCCGGTCTACCTGGACCTGCACGTCAAGGTTGCCAAGGACTGGCAGCGCGACCCGAAGCAGCTGCGTAAGCTCGGGTTCTGACGGGGCGTCGAACAGCCTGGGGAGGGCCGGTCGTGAAGCTGCACACCCACGAGTGGGGCGGGGGCGACCGGACCGCCCTGCTGATCCACGGCATCCAGTCCGACCACCGCACCTGGCGGGTGATCGGCCCCGCGCTCGCCGAACGCGGCTACCGGGTGATCGCCGTGGACCTGCGCGGCCACGGCGCCTCCCCGCGCGGCGAGGGCGCGGGCCCCGCCGACCGGTACGGGCCCGAGCAGTTCGCCGAGGACCTCGTGGACACGCTGCCGGCCGGGGCCGCGCTCGCCGTCGGGCACTCGATGGGCGCGATCGCCCTGTGGCGGGCCGTGGAGCGGCTCAAGCCGGAACGCGCCGTCTACAGCGACCCCGCGTTCCTGTACGACCGCCCCGGGATCGGGCCGGAGCTGTTCGTCGAGTTCAAGCGCTTCGGCACCCGGAAGTTCATCACCACCATGCACCCGGGCTGGCCCGAGGAGGACGTGGACGCCGAACTCGCCGGTCTCGAAGCGTGGGACAGCGACACCGCCGTCGGCCTGTGGGCGCACCCCGAACTCTCCGTGCTGCCCGGAGCGCCCACGCTGCCGTCGCTGGTGCAACTCGCCGACCCCAGCATCCTGGTGCGGCCCGAGGAGGCCGAGGAGCTGCGCCGCCTCGGCTTCGAGGTGCGCACCGT
This sequence comes from Kitasatospora sp. NPDC004531, assembly GCF_053602195.1. Lineage (NCBI taxonomy): Bacteria > Bacillati > Actinomycetota > Actinomycetes > Kitasatosporales > Streptomycetaceae > Kitasatospora > Kitasatospora sp. NPDC004531. The sequence goes on from NZ_JBSGDD010000002.1 coordinate 142,177, forward strand.
GGCGGGCGCCGGCCACTGCATCCACCGGGACGACCCGGCCGGGTTCCTGGCCTCGCTGGACGGCTGGCTCTGAGCCTGCCCCGGCACCCCCGGGGCCGGGGCCTCAGGCGCCTTCGCGGAGCACCAGGCTGACCAACTCCCGCTGGGAGTCGGTCAGTTCGGGGTCGGCGCAGTGCACGGTGCGGCCGTCGACGGTGATCTCGTAGTGGAAGCCGTCGGGCACGCCGTACGCGGGCGCGCGCAGCCCGCCGGCCATCGCCTCGCGTGCCAGCGCGTGCACGTGCGGGGCGTCCCGGCGCTGCTCGGTGTCCATCTCGGCATACCGGAGCAGGCCGGCGAACCCGCCGGTGCGGGTGACCTGGATACGCATGGTTGTCAGTGTGCAGCGCGGCGGCGGGGTTTGCCGAGGCTTTTCACCAACTTGCCGCGCCGGTCGGGCAGTCGCCCGCCGTCTCACTGGGTGGGATCGTGGCGGGGCTCACTGCGGCCGGGCCGCCGACCGGGTTACAGTGACGACATCATGCGTATCCGGCTGCTTCTTCTTAGCTGCCGCGGCGAGGGCCTGTAGTCCAGTGAAGGCCGGCCCCCTCGCCGCGGGGAGTCGTGTTGCGCCCAGCGTGATCCGCGGCGGCGCATCCAGTCGGCCGAGTCGGGTGTCCTGATCCCCCGACCGCAGACCGCCTTCGACAAGGGAAGCCGAGAGCCCCAGCCATGACCGAACAGTCCTCCGTCGCCCGCGCGTTCGTCGACCGTCCCACCCCGATCACCGCCGCGAGCGTGCAGCAGAAGACCTCGGGGATGCCGTTCCAGCGGTACGTACCCTTCGGCACCGTGGACCTGCCGGACCGCACCTGGCCGAGCAAGGTGATCACCCGGGCCCCGCGCTGGCTGTCCACCGACCTGCGCGACGGCAACCAGGCGCTGATCGACCCGATGTCGCCGGCCCGCAAGCGCAAGATGTTCGACCTGCTGGTGAAGCTGGGCTACAAGGAGATCGAGGTCGGCTTCCCGTCCTCCGGCGCCACCGACTTCAACTTCGTCCGCTCGCTGATCGAAGAGGACGCGATCCCCGAGGACGTCACCATCTCGGTGCTGACCCAGGCCCGCGAGGACCTGATCGAGCGCACCGTGGAGTCGCTGAAGGGCGCCCCGCGGGCCACCGTCCACCTGTACAACGCCACCTCGCCGATGTTCCGCCGGGTGGTGTTCAAGGCGAGCAAGGACGAGATCAAGGCCATCGCGACGGACGGCACCCGGCTGGTGATGGAGTACGCCGAGAAGATCCTGGGCGACGAGACCGTCTTCGGCTACGAGTACTCGCCGGAGATCTTCATCGACACCGAACTGGACTACGCGCTGGAGGTCTGCGAGGCGGTGATGGACGTCTGGCAGCCCGGCGAGGGCCGCGAGATCATCCTGAACCTGCCGACCACCGTCGAGCGGTCCACCCCGAACGTGTACGCCGACAAGATCGAGTGGATGTCGCGCCACCTGTCGCGCCGCGAGTTCGTCTGCCTGTCCGCGCACCCGCACAACGACCGCGGCACCGGCGTCGCCTCCGCCGAGCTGGCCGTGATGGCCGGTGCCGACCGGGTGGAGGGCTGCCTGTTCGGGCAGGGCGAGCGCACCGGCAACCTGGACCTGGTCAACGTCGGGATGAACCTGTTCTCCCAGGGCGTCGACCCGATGATCGACTTCTCCGACATCGACGAGATCCGCCGCACCGCCGAGTACTGCAATCAGATGCCGGTGCCCGAGCGCCACCCCTACGCCGGCGACCTGGTCTTCACCTCCTTCTCCGGCTCGCACCAGGACGCCATCAAGAAGGGCTTCGACGCCCTGGAGGCCGACGCCGCCGCCGCCGGTGTCCCGGTCGGCGAGTACACCTGGGGCGTGCCCTACCTGCCGATCGACCCGAAGGACGTCGGCCGCAGCTACGAGGCGGTCATCCGGGTCAACTCGCAGTCCGGCAAGGGCGGCATCGCCTACGTGCTGAAGAACGACCACAAGCTGGACCTGCCGCGCCGGATGCAGATCGAGTTCTCGAAGATCATCCAGGCCAAGACCGACGCCGAGGGCGGCGAGGTCACCCCCGGCGACATCTGGGCGGTCTTCCAGGACGAGTACCTGCCGACCCCCGCCAACCCGTGGGGCCGGATCTCGCTGAGCGGCTCGCGCAGCCTGACCACCGAGGACGGCCGCGACGCGCTGACCACCGAGGCGGTCGTGGACGGCGCCCCCATCACCCTGACCGGCACCGGCAACGGCCCGGTCTCTGCCTTCGTCAACGCGCTGGCCTCGATCGGCGTCGACGTACGCGTCCTGGACTACGCCGAGCACGCGCTGAGCGAGGGCGGCGACGCGCAGGCCGCCGCGTACGTCGAGTGCGCGGTGGGCGACAAGGTGCTGTGGGGCGTGGGCATCGACGGCAACACCGTGCTTGCCTCGCTGAAGGCTCTGGTCAGCGCCGTCAACCGGGCCGCGCAGCGCGACTGATCCGTATCGCACGGACGGAAGTTGACGTACCGTCAGGTAACTTCGGGGCCACACCTTCGCGGTGTGGCCCCGGTCACAAATTTTCCCCTCGGCACCCGTTCAGGGTGCTGACACGAGCCGGTAACCATGGCAACATCGACGGACCGGAACCGGGGTCGGTGGGACGACCGCGGCGTCCGGTCGCGTGACCTGCCCATTGATGCGCAGGCCGCCTGCCATGTCTGGGGAGTGGCGCCGTGACAGGGTTGTGGGGTGTCCGCCCTCGCTGGCGGACGGATGTCCTCGGTGAATTCTTCTGCCCGGGCTGCGGCGGGGACCGCAACTACCGCCGGCAGCACGGCCGGCGGTGGCTGCGGTTGTTCGGCACCCCGGTGCTGCCGCTCGGCGGCGTGGTCCGCAGCGTCCAGTGCACATCCTGCCGCGGCCGCCACGGCACCGAGGCGCTGGAGGAGCTGACCTCCGGCCGGCTCGGCGCGATGCTCCGCGACGCCCAGTACACCGTCGCGCTGGCCGCGCTCGCCGCCGGCGGCACCAGCAGCCGCAGCGGACGCGAGACCGCCTGCGCCGTCATCAAGGAAGCCGGCTTCGAGGACTGCGGCGAGGCCCAGGTACTGGCCTCGCTCGCCGCGCTCTCCGGACACGGCGGCGGCGAACCGCTCGACGTGGACGTCCAGGGCGGCGGGCTGGCCGTCGAACTGCACGCCGCGCTCGAACCGCTGGCCCCGCACCTGCGCCTCCAGGGCCGCGAACGCCTGCTCACCCTCGGCGCGCGGGTCGCCCTCGCCGACGGCCGCTACCTCCCGCAGGAGCGGGCCGCGCTGGTCGTGGTCGGGCGCTGCCTCGACCTCACCGCCGCGCAGGTGGACCGACTGCTGGAGGCCGCCACCCGGGCTCCGCACTGACGTCCGCCGCTCTGCCGCTCCGCCGCTCCACTGCTCCGCCTCTTCGCTGCGTCGCCGATCCCCCGAGCCGGGCCCGTAATCCCCCCTCCCGGGCCCGCCGTGTCCCGCACCGCACGGGTGAAAGCCCCCGGTGCGGGTTCACGGCTGCGCGCCGCCCGCCGCCGCCGTGCTGTCGGTGGGGTACGGGACAATGGGAACCACCATGAGTCTCTTCCGCGACGACGGCATCGTGCTGCGCACCCAGAAGCTCGGCGAGGCCGATCGGATCATCACCTTCCTGACCCGCCAGCACGGCAAGGTCCGGGCGGTGGCGCGCGGCGTACGCCGGACCAAGTCGAAGTTCGGCGCGCGCCTCGAACCGTTCTCGCACGTCGACATCCAGTTCTTCAGCCGGGGCAGCGAACTCGTCGGCCGCACCCTGCCGTTGTGCACCCAGGTGGAGACGCTCGCGCCGTACGGCGCCCGGATCGTCGACGACTACACCCGCTACACGGCTGGCACCGCGATGCTGGAGACCGCCGAACGCTTCGCCGAGAACGAGGGCCAGCCCGCCGTCCAGCAGTACCTGCTGCTGGTCGGCGGCCTGCGCACGCTGGCCGGCGGCACCCACCAGTCGCACCTGGTGCTGGACGCCTTCCTGCTGCGCTCGCTCGCCGTCAACGGCTACGGCGCGAGCTTCACCGACTGCGCCCGCTGCGGACTGCCCGGCCCCAACCGGTTCTTCTCGCTCCAGGCCGGCGGCGTGCTGTGCGGCGACTGCCGGGTGCCCGGAAGTGCCGTACCCTCCCCTGAGACACTGGTCCTGCTCGGCGCGCTGCTGTCCGGGGACTGGCAGACCGCGGACGCCTGCGAGCCGCGGTACTGGCGCGAGGGCAGCGGGCTGGTGGCCGCCTACCTGCAGTGGCACCTGGAGCGGGGCATCCGCTCGATGAGATACGTGGAGAAGTGAACATGGTCGCGCGACGCCTGTTCGGCAGCAAGCAGCGGACGTACGAAGTCCCGGCCCCGCACCCGAGCGGAGCGAAGCCGCCGAAGATCCCCGGCGAGCTGGTCCCCAACCACGTCGCGGTGGTCATGGACGGCAACGGCCGCTGGGCGAAGGAGCGCGGCCTGCCCCGCACCGAGGGCCACAAGGTCGGCGAGGGCGTCGTTCTCGACGTGCTGCGCGGCTGCCTGGAGATCGGCGTCAAGAACCTCTCGCTGTACGCCTTCTCCACCGAGAACTGGAAGCGGTCCCCGGAAGAGGTGAAGTTCCTGATGAACTTCAACCGGGACGTGATCCGCCGCCGCCGTGACGAGATGGACGCCATGGGCATCCGGATCCGCTGGGTCGGCCGGATGCCGAAGATGTGGAAGAGCGTCGTCCAGGAACTCCAGATCGCCCAGGAGCAGACCAAGAACAACGACGCCATGACGCTGTACTTCTGCGTCAACTACGGCGGCCGGGCCGAGATCGCCGACGCCGCGCTGGCTATCGCCCGCGACGTGGCCGCCGGGAGGCTCAACCCGGAGAAGGTCAACGAGAAGCTGTTCGCGAAGTACCTGTACTACCCGGACATGCCGGACGTGGACCTCTTCCTGCGCCCCAGCGGCGAGCAGCGCACCTCCAACTTCCTGGCCTGGCAGTCCGCGTACGCCGAGCTGGTGTTCCAGGACGTGCTCTGGCCCGACTTCGACCGCCGCGACCTGTGGCGCGCCTGCGAGCAGTACGCCCGCCGCGACCGCCGCTTCGGCGGGGCCGTGCCCAACGACCCCTCCGCCGCCGAGGTGCCGCCGCAGCGCTGACGCGGGTGCGCGTGTCGGACCGACAGCGAGGGCCCGGATCGGACTGCTCCGATCCGGGCCCTCGGCGCTGTGCGGGGCGTGCCGGGTGCGCTACTGGGCGCGGGCCGCCTGCTGCTTCGCGGCGCACTCGCCGCAGGTGCCGAAGATCTCCAGGGTGTGCGCGATGTCGCTGAATCCGTGCTCGGCGGCGACCGCGTTGGCCCAGCGCTCGACCGCCGGGCCCTCGACCTCGACGGTCGCCCCGCAGTGCCGGCACACCAGGTGGTGGTGGTGCCCGCTGCTGCACCGGCGGTAGACCGCCTCGCCCTCGGCGGTGCGCAGCACGTCCACCTCACCGGCCTCGGCGAGCGACTGGAGCGTCCGGTAGACGGTGGTCAGACCCACCGAGTCACCCCGGTGCTTGAGCATGTCGTGCAGTTCCTGCGCGCTGCGGAAGTCCTCGACCTCGTCCAGGACTGCCGAGACGGCGGTGCGCTGCCGAGTCGATCGCGCGCGCGGCGACGGGCCTGCGGTGGTCACCGGGGTCCTCCTGCTGATCGGCTGGGTTTCGCACATCATTGTGCCAGCCCCCGACTTGACGGCGTCTCCCCCGACAACGGCCGCTCCGCCGCCGGGCTCGCGGCGCTTGCCGCACCGGCTGCGCCCGCCATGGCCGTCTCGCCCGCCGGTTCGTTCGGGTGCCGGTCGGGCAGCGCGACGTCGCAGACCGCCGGGCCGTGTTCGGCGGTGGCCCGGTGCCGGCGCCTGGCCAGTGGGGCGGCGATCGCGCTGAACAGGGCGAAGGCCGCGATGGCCAGGATCACGATGGTCGGGCCGGACGGCAGGTCGGCCTGGTAGGAGGCGCCGACGCCGAGCACCGCCGTCACCACGCCCACGCCCACCGCGGCGGCCTGGGTGGCCGCGAAGGAGCGGGTCAGCTGCTGGGCCGCCGCGACCGGGACAACCATCAGCGCGCTGACCAGCAGCAGGCCGACCACCCGCATGGCGACCGTCACGGTGACCGCCGCCATCACGGCCAGCAGCAGGTTCAGCACCCGCACCGGCAGGCCGGTGACCCGGGCGAACTCCTCGTCCTGGCAGATCGCGAACAGCTGGCGGCGCAGGCCCGCGGTGACCGCGACGACGACCGCCGCCAGGGCGCCGATCACCGCCAGGTCGCCGGGGGAGACGGTGAGGATGGAGCCCCACAGGTAGCTCTCCAGGCTGCCGGAACCGGCCTGGCTGCTCATCGAGACCAGCAGCTTGCCGCCGGCCATGCCGCCGTAGAACAGCATCGCCAGGGCGATGTCGCCGCGCTGGTTGCCGCGCGCGCGGACCAGCTCCATCACGATCGCGCCGAGCACGCAGACCAGCACGGCCATCCAGATCGGGTTGGCCTGGAACAGGAAGCCCAGGCCGACACCGGTCAGCGCGACGTGCCCGATGCCGTCGCCCATCAGCGCCTGGCGACGCTGCACCAGGTAGATGCCGACCGAGGGCGCGGTGAGGCCGACCAGCAGGGCGGCGAGGAACGCCCGCTGCATGAAGTCGGGTTGGAACATCTCGTTCATGCCAGCAGCCCCTGGGTGGTGCGGTGGTGGTGGTCGTCGGCGTGCGGGTGGACGTGGTCGTGGCCGGGCAGCGCGTGCTGGCCGACACCCCGCGGCGGCGGGCCGTCGTGTGCGACGCAGCCGTCGCGCAGCACCACGGCGCGGTCGATCAGCGGCTCCAGCGGGCCGAGTTCGTGCAGCACCAGGAGCACCGCGCAGCCGCGTTCCACCTCGGTGCGCAGGATGTCGGCGAGCACCTGCTGGCTGTCCACGTCGACACCGGCCATCGGCTCGTCCATGATCAACAGATCGGGTCGGCCGACCAGGGCGCGGGCGATCAGCACCCGCTGGTGCTGGCCGCCGGACAGGTTCGCCACCCCGTCGCCGGCCCGGTCCAGCATGCCGACGGCGGTCAGCGCCCGGTCCACCGCGGCGCGGTCCTTGCGGCGGAACGGCAGCAGGCCGTGCTGCGGCAGCCGCCCGGTGGAGACCACCTCGCGCACCGTGGCCGGCACCCCGCCGGCCGCGGTGGTGCGCTGCGGCACGTACCCGATCCGGTGCCAGGCCCGGAACCGGCGCCGCGGCTGCCCGAACAGCTCCAGGCTGCCCTGCTCCAGCGGCACCGAGCCGACGATGCTCTTCACGGTGGTGGACTTGCCGGAGCCATTGGCACCGAGCAGCGCCACCACCTCGCCCGGCCGGACGGTCAGATCGACGCCGCGCAGCACCGGGCGTCCGCCGACGGTGGCGACCGCGCCCCGGAGGCTGACGACCGTCGGCCCGACGTCCTCACCGGAGGACGGCCGCAGCCGGTCGGAGTCTGCCGTGGAGATGACAGCGCTCATGGTGTTCCTCGCTCGGCTCGCGCCGGTTGGTTCGGGGTGGGTTCGGGGGATCGGCCCGTTCGGGCCCGTTCGGTCGGCCGGGGCCCGGCCGGGGTGGCCCGGGGCCGGTTCGGTCGGTTCGGCCGGTCCGGGGGCGGGCGGTCAGCTCGCGCCGAGGGCGGCCTTCAGGTTGTCGAGGTTCTGCCGCATGACGGAGAAGTAGTCGTCGCGGTCCTGGTCCTTGACCCCCTCCAGGGGGTCGAGCACGGCGGTCCTCAGGCCGAGGTCGGAGGCCACGGTGTTGGCCAGTTTGGGGCTGACCAGGGCTTCGAAGAAGACGGTGGTGGCGCCGTTGTCCTTCGCGGCCCGCTGGATCGCGGCCAGCCGGGACGGGGTGGGCTCGGCCTCCGGGTCGACGCCGTTGATCGCCACCTGGTCCAGCCCGTAGTGGTCGGCGAGGTAGCCGAAGGCGGCGTGACTGGTGATGAAGGTCCTGGTCCGGACGGTCTGCAGGCCGCCGCGGAACTCCTGGTCCAAGGCGGTCAGTCGGGCCACCAGGGCGTCGGTGTTGCTCCGGTAGTCGGCGGCGTTGGCCGGGTCGACCTTGGCGAGCTCCGCGCCGACGCTCTGGGCGACCGCCGCGTACCGGGTCGGGTCCAGCCAGATGTGCGGGTCGCCGGTGATGCCGGTGTGCTCGTGGTCGTGCCCGGCGCCCGGGTCGTCGCCCTCGTCGGGGCCCTCGTCCAGGTGGTGGTCGACCAGGGGGGAGGTGGCGGTGGCGTCCACCACGTGCTTGGGGTGGGTCAGCGACACGGCCTTGTCGACCGTCGGCTGCAGGCCCTTGAGGTAGATCACGGTGTCGGCCCGCTGGACCGCCGCGACCTGCTTGGCCGTCAGCTCCAGGTCGTGCGGTTCCACCCCGGCGGGCGTCAGGTCGGTGACCTTGACGTGCTCGCCGCCGATCTGCTCGGCCAGGAACTCCATCGGGTAGAAGGAGGCCACCACGGTGAGCTTCCCGTCGTCCGCCCCGGCCGCGCTGCTGGTGCCGCCGCAGGCGGAGAGCAGGAGCGCGCCGACCGCCGCGGTGGCGGCGAGGGCTATCGAGGTCGACAGGCGGCGATTCTTCATGACAACCATTCTCATCTTATCTGGAAATGATTGTCAACTTGCGTTCGGGGGGATCGGGGTCGCACCGCGCTCTCCGGCGACCTTCCGCGAGCCGGCCACGACCGCCCCCGCGCCGCCACCCGCCGCCCGCGCGCCGGGCTCGTCGGCTTCCCGGTCGTACGCCCGCGCCACTATCGAGTTGAATCCCGCCCCCGCATCCCCGGTACCCTGAGTTTCTTCGGGCGCGTGCAACCAGCCGTGCCCTGACCGTGCCGTCGTACTGAAGAGAGCACTGTGGCCGCCGACAAGATCGACACGATCGTCAGCCTGAGCAAGCGCCGAGGCTTCGTCTACCCCTGCAGCGAGATCTACGGCGGTACTCGCGCCGCCTGGGACTACGGACCGCTGGGAGTCGAGCTCAAGGAGAACATCAAGCGCCAGTGGTGGCGTGCGATGGTCACCGCTCGGGAGGACGTCGTCGGTATCGACTCCTCGGTGATCCTCGCCCGCGAGGTCTGGGAGGCCTCCGGCCACGTCGCGACCTTCAACGACCCGCTGACCGAGTGCCTCTCCTGTCACAAGCGCTTCCGCGCCGACCACCTGGAAGAGGCGTACGAGGCCAAGCACAACAAGCTCCCGGCCAACGGCCTCGCCGACATCAACTGCCCGAACTGCGGCAACAAGGGCGCCTTCACGGAGCCCAAGGAGTTCTCGGGCATGCTGAAGACGCACCTCGGCGTCACCGAGGACGCGTCCGGCCTGGCCTACCTCCGCCCGGAGACCGCGCAGGGCATCTTCACCAACTTCCGCGCCGTCCAGACCACCTCGCGCAAGAAGCCGCCGTTCGGCATCGCCCAGGTCGGCAAGAGCTTCCGCAACGAGATCACGCCCGGCAACTTCATCTTCCGCACCCGCGAGTTCGAGCAGATGGAGATGGAGTTCTTCGTCAAGCCGGGCGAGGACGAGACCTGGCACGAGTACTGGCTGGAGCAGCGCTGGAACTGGTACGTGGACCTCGGTCTGCGCACCGAGAACATGCGCTTCTTCGAGCACCCCAAGGACAAGCTGTCCCACTACGCCAAGCGCACGGTGGACATCGAGTACCGCTTCAACTTCGGTGGCAGCGAGTTCTCCGAGCTCGAAGGCGTCGCCAACCGCACCGACTACGACCTGACGGTGCACAGCGAGGCCTCCGGCCAGGACCTGAAGTACTTCGACCAGGACGCGAACGAGCGGTACTACCCGTACGTCATCGAGCCCGCCGCCGGCCTCAACCGCGCCATGCTGGCCTTCCTGATCGACGCCTACTTCGAGGACGAGGCGCCGAACGCCAAGGGCGTCATGGAGAAGCGCGTCGGCATGCGGCTCGACCCGCGCCTGGCCCCGGTCAAGGTCGCGGTGCTCCCGCTGTCCCGCAACGCCGACCTCTCCCCGAAGGCCCGCGGCCTGGCCGCCGACCTGCGTTCCGCCTGGAACGTCGAGTTCGACGACGCCGGCGCGATCGGCAAGCGCTACCGCCGCCAGGACGAGATCGGCACGCCGTTCTGCGTCACCGTCGACTTCGACACCCTTGAGGACAACGCGGTGACCGTCCGCGAGCGTGACACCATGGCGCAGGAGCGGGTGTCGCTCGACCAGGTGAAGTCCTACCTGGGCGCCCGCCTGATCGGCTGCTGACACCGCAGCACTGTCGGCCGGTGGCTTCCGCCGACCGAGCACCAACTCCGGCTCCCGGCCCGCGAACTCGGTTTCGCGGGCCGGGAGTTGCGCTTTCCCGGGGCTTGCAGGGCTATTTGCGGGGCCCGCCGGAGTTCAGCGGCGCTGGCGGGAACGCGACCGGGGGCGCGGTGTCGGCTCGGTCGGCAGGCCGCTGGTGCGCAGCGCGGTGAAGGCGCTGCGGGCCCGACTCTCCTCCAGGTCGTCGGCGGCGAACAGCAGGGTGTCGTACAGCTCGGTCGACCCCTGGACGGCGGCGCCGAACCGGCCGATGTCGCTCGCCGACCGCAGCCGCACCAGTTCGCCGATCAGCTCCGCCGCCGTCTCCTCGCTCAACGCGCCGGCGATCGCGGCGACTTCGTTGATCGGACGGCCGGCCGCCTGCCGCAGCAGGTGGCGCACATCGCCGGACCGGCCGGCCGCCTTCAAGTGCTGTGCCAGTTCGGCGAGTTCCTCGGCCGGCGCGGAGGCGCGCTCCCACAGCAGGGTCTGGCCGTCGGCCGACTGGCCGGACTGCTCCAGGGCGGCCAGCAGGGCGGGCAGGGCCGCGGAGCTCGCCGACCACAGGGTGTGGAACAGGTCGGCCGCCTCGTCGATCATCCCCTCGCGGCGCAGCACCGCCAGGGTGGCCGCCGCGTGGTCCGGGGACCCGGCGGAGACCGAGCGCGCCAGGTAGGTGGCGGAGCCCACCGGGCCGTTCTGCTGCAGCAGCGCGGCCAGTCGTGCCACGTCGTCGGGCGTGATCATCAGGGCCACCTGCCGCACGATGGCGGCCGATTCGTCTGCTGCGCCCTGCTGGTGCAGTCCGCTGATGCGCTGCACCAGGGCCACCAGTTCCACGGTCGTCCGCGGCCGCGTCGGACCGGTCGGCTGCGCCGGGTCCTCCCCGCTGAGGGGGCCGCGCGGCTGTGGTGCGGCCGGACCGTGCCCGGGGCCGCGCCCCGGGGTGTGCTCCTGGCCGTGCCCCGGTGCGGCCGGGCGGAAGCGGTCGTTGCCGGGGGTGGCGGCCTGCGAGGTCGGCCCCGATGCCCGGTCTGCCGGTGCGGCGCCGGGGGCGTGGTGGCCGGGGCGGGTGTCCCAGGCGCCGGGGGCGTCCTGGCGCGGGCCGGGGCACTCTGCGCGGGGGCCCTCCGAACGCGGGCCCTCCGGGCGGTGGCCTTCGGCGCGGGGGAGCCCGGTGCCGATGGGCCGGGTGCCGGCCGGGGCCGGAGCCGGGGTGCCCGGCCGGGCCCAGGATCCCTGCCCTGCCGATGAGTTGGGACGGCCGGCGGAAGGGCGTGGGCGGTTGGGTGCGAGGTCAGAGGCGGGGCCGATGGTGTTCCGACTGGCCGACTCCGGGGCGGGTCGTCCGGCGGGAGTGTCGCGTTCGGCGGGTGTGCCGCGGCGGGCGGAGTCGAAGCGGGCGGCGGGCGAATGCGGCCGCTGCGGCGGGATCGGCGGAGCGCCCCAGTCTCCCTGGGCGTCGGTGCGCTCCCTTCCCGGGGAGCCTGCCGGGGCCTGGCCCGGGTGGGCGGGCGGCTCGACGGGGACGCGCCCCGGCAGCAGGCGGTCTTCGGCGGCCAGCAGACGGTCGCTCAGTTCGAGGCAGCGCGCGCCGAGGCCTTCGCGGAGGTTCTGGGCCTGGGCGAGTTGCCGGAGCAGTTCGGGGTCGGGCTGCCTGGCCGGGCGGCCGGGCCCGGGGGCGTGGTCGGGCTGGTGTCCGGCCCGGAGTTCCTCGCTGAGCCTGCGCTCGCGCTGCGCGGCGAACTGCCGTGCCCGGAGCAGCTCGTCCAACTCCGCTCTCAGCGTCTGGACATCGGCCGACTCCGGCCCCCGATCGCGTACGGTCATCGCGCCCCGCCCTGTCTCCACGGGGTCCCCCGATTGGCCCCCGACCCTACGACTCGTGGCCATCCTGGTGTTGGCATGCGGCGGCCACGTTACGGGAGTAAGTCATAACGTTTTCGAGACGGAAATGCGAGTGCCGATGGGGCGGCAGATCAACGGGTTCGGCGGACGACGGCCAATCGTCGTCCGACTCGCCCCACTTGTGCGGGTACGGGGTGTAACGGCTTCTCGCCCGCAGCCTTTGACGCCACGTCAATCCGCGAGCCGGGCCCGTGCCTCCATCAGCGCGAAGCCGAGCAGGTTCAGCCCACGCCACCGCGACGGTGTGTTCGCCTTCTCGTCGTCGGCCGCCAGCCCGATGCCCCAGATCCGGTCGAGCGGGCTGGCCTCCACCAGGACCCGCGTCCCGGTGCGGAGCAGGTAGTCGCGAAGCTGCTCGTCCTGCCCGAACTTGGCGACGCTGCCGGCCACCACCAGGTCGAAGCGGTGTGCCACCCAGGTGTCCTGGTCGAAGCCGATGACCAGCCGGCCCAGGTTCTTGGCCTCGGCGGGAGTGCGGGCCCGCAGGATGCGCGGGACGCTCTCCTCGTCGCCGAACAGCCGTGCCTTGCCGGCCATCATCCAGTGCTCGGCGGTGGCGTACTCGACTCCGTCGACGTTGAACGGCGAGGGCCACCACTGGCTGAGCGATCCGGCCCCGATCCGCCCGTCCCGTTGCGGCCGGTGGCCCCAGAAGTGCAGGTACTTGGGGTTGCCCCCGGAGGCGATCGCGGCCACCAGCTGCTCGCGGGTCCGTGCTTCGCTCGGCAGGGCGGTCGGGTTCGTCATGGGGCCATCCTCGCACTGGCCGCGGCGGCCCGGCCTGCCATTTTTCGCAGGCCACGGCCTCCCCCGGCGCGATCCGTCACGGGCCCGGTGTTCGCCAGGACCGCGGGTCGGCGGGGCGTCGGCGTCATCCGACCGAACGCGGCAGTCGGATGCTCAACCAGCAGATGGTCAGGGAACCCAAGGCCTGGAGGCCGAGCACCAGCGCCAGCGCATTGGCCATTCCCACAGCGGGGCCGAGCCCGATGAAGAGGGTGCCGAGCGTGGCCACTCCCAGGGCCTGGCTGGACTGTTGGGTGGTCGCCAGCACGCCGCCGCCGACGCCCGCGCGTTCGGCGGGAACGCGCGAGAGCACCACCCGGAACAGGGGCATGCTGATCAGTCCCTGTCCGATGCCGGCGAGCGCCACGCCGGGGAGCATCCGCAGCGGGGAGAAGTGCGACCAGTCGCCCAGCGCGGTGGCGATCAGAGTCAGCAGGCCGGCGCCCTGGACCAGCGCACCGACGGTGATGACCCGGCTGCCGAAGCGGCCGATCAGCCGGGGACCGGCCAATGAGGCGCCGAAGTAGCCGACCGCCATCGGCACCAGGGCCCAACCCGCGGCGACCGGCCCGCGGTGCAGTCCGTCCTGCAGCAGCAGGGCGATCACGAACATGAAGCCGCCGAATCCGGTGAAGTAGGGCACGGCCACGCCGAGGCCGCGCCGCATCTCCGGAATCCGCAGGAGCGAGAGCGGGACGAGGGGAACCCGTCCTTCCCGCTCGGCGCGTCGTTCCACCGTCACGAACGCCACCGTGAGCACGGGGAACGCCGCCAGGGACACCCAGGTCCAGAGCGGCCAGCCGACCGCCCGACCCTCCATGAGGGGAATGAACAGCGTGAGGAGAGCTGCCGTGAGCAGCAGCGTGCCGGAGAGGTCCACGCCGGCGGCCTGTTCCGCCCGGCTCTCCGGGACATGGCGCGCCGCCAGGAGCGCGGTGAGCAGCGCGAAGGGGACGTTCAGCAGGAACACGGCGCGCCAGCCGGTGCCGAAGAGGTCCGCCGAGACCAGGAAGCCGCCGAGTACCTGGCCGATCACCACCGAGATGCCGCCGACGGCTCCGTAGATGCCGAGGGCCCGGGCGCGCTGCTGACCGCTGGTGGTGGCGGTGATGGTGGCGAGGACCTGGGGGAGCAGCAGGGCGGCGGAGGCTCCCTGGGCGACCCGGGCCGCGACCAGGGCCCAGGCGGTGGGGGCGACACCGCAGGCGAGTGAGGTGAGGGTGAAGGCGACGGCTCCGGCGATGAAGAGCCGCCGTCGGCCGAAGGCGTCGCCCAGCCGCCCGCCCAGGACGAGCAGGACGGCGAAGGCGACGCCGTAGCCCGCCGCCACGAGTTCCAGGACGGCGGGGCCGGCGACCAGATCGTGGTCGATGGTCGGCAGCGCGACATTCACTATGAAGAAGTCAAGCATCGGAAGGAAAGCGCCCAGGAGGACGGTGGTCAGGCCGGCGGCACCCAGTTGGGGTGTCGCGGGCCGGACCGGCGACGAGGTCTGCGGTAGCAAGGTCTGCTGAGTCACGGTCCTACGATGCGGCTCCTCTCAGCCTGGTACCAGGCGGTGTTTATCCAGGTATAAGGAGTACCTGGAAACAGGATCGGCGATGGTCCACCCTGGTGGCATGGCTATCTCCACGGACCTTCACACCCCCGCGGACGAGCGGAGGCGCGAACTGGCCACGTTCTTGCGCAGCCGCCGGGAACGCATCTCGCCCGAGCAGGTCGGCCTGCCCGCCGTCGGCCGCCGCCGCACACCGGGGCTGCGCCGCGAGGAGGTCGCCGGCCTCGCCGCCGTCGGCGTCACTTGGTACACCTGGTTGGAACAGGGACGCGACATCCAGGTCTCGGCCCAGGTCCTGGACGCGGTGGCCAGGGCACTGCTGCTCGACCGGAACGAGAGGTCGCACCTGTTCACCCTGGCCGGCGCCGAGGATCCGGTGCCGGTACGGGAGTGCCCCACCGTCTCCGCGTCGATCCGGGCCATGGTGGACCAACTCGACCCGTTCCCGGCCGTGGTGATCAGCAGCCGGTTCGACATCCTGGCGTACAACCGGGCGTACACCTGGCTCGTCGGGGACTTGGAGACGATCCCCGAAGAGGACCGCAACATCATGTGGATGATCTTCACTGATACTCCTATCGCGAGGAACCTGGCGGACCTGGAGGCCGCCAGAGCAGGGGTGGTCGCGCGCTTCAGGACCGTGATGGCCGACCACGCGGCGGAGCCCGCGTGGAAGTCACTGGTCGATCGGCTGCGCAAGGCCTCCCCGGACTTCGAAGAGGCGTGGGAGCGCCACGAGGTCTCGGGGATGGTCAGCGGGTTCAAACACTTCGCGCTGCCCGAAGTCGGCCTGCTGCGCTTCGAGTACACGAACCTGTGGCTCGGCCCCAGGGCCGGTACCCGACTGGTCGGGTACGTGCCCCTCGACCGGGACACCCGGGACCGCCTCCACCAACTGGCCGGCACCGCCTGACGGTTGACCCGGAGCCGCGATCCGGACGGCCGTTCGCCCGTACCCGGACCGGGCCGTCCGGCGGCCACCGAGGAGCACAGCGCGGCCAGCGGAAGCTCCGCGCAGAGAGCCATCAGCAGGGCCACCACCAGCTCGGGCCCGTACGCCGCCGTCGCCACGTCGCACCCGGCGTCGGCCACCAGCAGCACGGCAGCAAGCGCGGCCGGCCCGCGCGGACTCCGGCCCTGCCGCAACAGCACGGCACTGGCCGACAGCGCCGCCGACTCGACCACGTCGAGCGCGGCCCAGGCCGCCCCGCCGGGCAGCGTGGCCAGCAGCGCCGCCCAGGGCAGCAGGACCATCCCGCAGCCGAGGAACAGCAGCTCCAGCCACGCGGGCCCCAACCGCAGACCCATGCCGCCGGCCCGGCCGGGACGCGCGCCGCCCACCCGGACGAGGGGCGAAACGAAGCTGCTCATGCCGCCCTCCTCGACTCCGGGCGCTCCGACGACCAGCACACCTGCGCCCAGCGGAACTCCCCGGCCGCCGAGGCGAACCAGAAGCGGCCCGCCGTCCGCACCGCACCGGGCTGCACCGCGCGGCGGAGCAGCCCGCCCGGGTGGAAGAGCACCGGCCCGGGCGCGCTGCCCGGTGGCCATCGGCCCCACGCGCAGGCGACCGGGCCGTCACCCGGTCTGTCGGCCCGGCCGCGCCGCGCGCCGCGCAACTGGGCGTCAACGAGAGAGGACTCGACCACCACGTCGAGCAACTCGCCGTACTCGTACACCTCCATGGCCGGACGCCGACCGGCACGCAGGCGCACCGACCAGGGACCGACCACCGCGAGCAGGCCCGGCGTGCCCGCGCCGCCGAGGAGTTCGGGCCCCGACAAGGGGAATTCCTCAGCGGCACCACGGGAGTTGCCCAGCGGGCTGCGGCCACAACGCATCAGGTTCGTCTTCGTCATGCCGTCAAGAATCCTGTGGCGCGAAGATCTTGTCGGTAGCGTGCGGCTCCGTCTTTGGGGTGTAGCCAGCTACACCCCAAAGACGGAGCCCTGCGCCATGGAGGCCGAGATCGGCGCGGCCCTACGCTGTGCCGCATGTTCCAGTCGAAGATCCAGTCGCGCCCCGTCCGGGCGGCCCGCCCCGTCGCGGCCCGCCCCGCAGCGCTCCGTGCTGCCCTGGAGCACGCGCCTTGGTCGGCGGCCGCTCGACGGGATTCGCTGTTCCTCGCGGCAGGCCTCCCGTTCGGCCTGCCGTGCATCGTCGCCCTCTGCCTTCCGGGGAAGACGCTGCTGCTGGGGCTGTTCCTGCTGGTGGTCCAGTTCGATCTGCTGACCACCGCGCAGCGCAGCCGGGTCCGCGGGCTGCGCGGCCTGGAGATCCCCGGCCGACTGCCGGCGGACGCGGGGTGGCTGCCCCGCCTCCGTTCCGGCCTGGCCTGGCGTCAGGCCGCCCACCACCTCGTGGTGGCCCCGATCCAGACGTGCTGCGCCGCGCTCGTCCTCGGCCTCTGGGGCTCCGCGAGCGTGCTGCTCACCTTCTTCGGCTGGGTCTGGCTGCTTCCGATGGACAACCCCCTGCGCTCCGGCTTCGGTTGGACGACCACCGGTGCGGCGATCACCGCCGGCGGCGCCCTCCTGCTGTTCCTCACCCCTTGGCTGGCCGCCCTGCTCGCCGCGCTCGATCTGTGGACGGTCCGCGCCCTGCTCGGTCCCAACCGCGCGGAGATGCTGGAGCGCCGCGTCGAACACCTCGCCCAGAGCCGGGTCGACGTGGTGGACGCCGCCGATGCCGAACGCCGCCGGATCGAACGGGACTTGCACGACGGCGCGCAGCAGCGGCTGGTCTCGCTCGCGATGAACCTCGGCCTCGCCCGGCGCACCCTCAAGGACGTCCCGCCCGAGGCGCTGGAGGTCATCGTCGCCGCACACGAGGAGGCCCAGGCCGCGATCAAGGAGCTCCACGACCTGGTCCGCGGCCTCCACCCCGCCGTACTGGAGGACCGCGGGCTGGACGCGGCACTCTCCGGCATCGCCGCCCGCAGCCCCGTCCCCGTGCACCTCGCCGTCGACCTGCCGGGCCGGATAGCCCCCACCGTGGAGGCGGTCGCGTACTTCACGGTCTCCGAGGCGCTGGCCAACGCCGCCAAGCACGCCAAGGCCTCCCGCGTCGACCTCGATCTGCGCCGGGTCGCCGACCGGCTGCTCATCACCATCACCGACGACGGCATCGGCGGCGCGGACGCCACCCGTGGCACCGGGCTCACCGGCCTGCGCAAACGCGCCGCGTCGGTGGACGGCTCGCTCGCCATCACCAGCCCCCGCGGGGGCCCCACCACTATCACCATGGAGCTGCCATGCGAGCTGTGATCGCCGAGGATTCCGTCCTGTTGAGGATCGGCATCGTCAAGGTATTGGAGAGCGAAGGCTACGAGGTGGCCGCCGCCGTCGAGGACGCCGAGGCGCTGCTCGCCGCCGTCGAGGAGCACCGCCCCCAGATCGTCGTCGCGGACGTCCGGATGCCACCCGGCTTCACCGACGAGGGGGTCCGCGCCGCCCTGATGATCCGCCAGCAGTGGCCGGACACCGCCGTCGTCCTGCTCTCCCAATTCGTGGAGGAGCGCTACGCGGCCGATCTGCTGGCCAAGAACACCAGCGGCGTCGGCTACCTGCTCAAGCAGCGGGTCGCCAACGTCGACGACTTCGTCGAGGCGCTCCAGCGGGTGGCCCAGGGCGGCACCGCCCTCGACCCCGAGGTGGTCGCCCAGCTGCTGCTCCGCCGCGACAAGGATCCGCTGCACCGGCTGACGCCCCGCGAGCGGGACGTCTTGGCGCTGATGGCCGAAGGGCGGTCGAACACCGCGATCGCCGAGTCCCTGGTGGTCAGCGACAGCGCCGTCTCCAAGCACATCAACTCGATCCTCACCAAGCTCGACCTTCCGCCCGCCGAGGACACCCATCGGCGGGTCCTCGCAGTGCTCCGCTTCCTGGAGATCAGCCAATGACCCGACGAACGACCACGGAGCCGGAGCCCGAACGGCGGCCGGCCGACCCGGGCCGTCTCGCCCGCTGGCTGCCCGTCCCCGGCCCGGACGTGCCGGCCGCCGGGCCGAGCGCGGGCGAGCGCCGGATCTGGCGGATCATCGGCGTGCTGGTGCTCGCCTGCGTCCTGGTGGGCGGTGCCGCGACCACCGGCGCCGCCCTGGTCCAGCAGGACACCGTTCGGGAGAAGACCTACTTCGACGCGATCGGCCGGCTCGAGATCGACTCCGGGCCGGCCCTGGTGGCGGTACGGGCGGGCGGCACCGACCGGGTGATCGTCACCGAACGTGTCGGCTGGTCCCTGCGCAGGCCCGCCGTCAGCCAGCGGATCGACGCGGACAAGCTGTCGATATCCGTCGACTGCCCGGAGGCGAGAATGCTGTTCGGCTGTGCCGTCGCCCTGGAGATACAGGTCCCGGCCGCCACCGCGATCAAGGCCCGCAGCGGCTCCGGCCGGACGGAGATCCTCGACATCTCCGGAGACACCTCGGCGGAGACCGGCTCCGGGCAGATCGAACTGAACCGGGTCAGCGGCCCCGTCTGGGTCAAGAGCGGCTCCGGGCAGATCATCGGTACGGGGCTGGCATCGGCGGAGACCAAGGCACTCTCCTCCTCCGGCCAGATCACCCTGCAGTACGACCGAGCGCCGAGCTCGGTGACGGCCAGGCTGGCCTCCGGAAATCTGGTGCTGCAGGTCCCCGACGACGGCGGCCAGTACCGGATCGACCTCAGTAGCGCGGGCGCCGACCAGACGATCGACCGCTCCTTGCAGGACTCGGCCTCCGCACGGGTGCTGGACATCGTCACCGCCTCCGGCAGCGTCACCATCGACCGGAGCGGCAGCCACCGCTGAACCCGGCGGCGGGGCAGGCGCACGGGCGGGCGAGGTGCGGGCCGCCGGGCCCGCTCGGCCGGTGGGGGAGAATGGAGAGTCCGCAACTCCCGCCACTGGGGCCCTACCCGTTTGAGGATCTGCCGCGCATGACCATCACGCCCGACTCCGCCCAGGCAACCCCGGCAGCGCCCGTGGCGCCGGAGTTCGCCCCGCTGAACATCGGGCCGATGCAGGTGTGGCCGCCGGTGGTGCTGGCCCCGATGGCTGGCATCACCAACGCCCCGTTCCGCACGCTGTGCCGGGAGCAGAGCGGCGGCCGCGGACTGTACGTCTCCGAGATGATCACCACCCGGGCCCTGGTCGAGCGCAACGCCAAGACCATGCAGCTGATCAAGTTCGACCCGAGCGAGAAGCCGCGCTCGATCCAGCTGTACGGCGTGGACCCGGAGACCGTCGGCAAGGCAGCCCGGATGATCTCCGAGGAGGGCCTCGCCGATCACATCGACCTCAACTTCGGCTGCCCCGTCCCCAAGGTGACCCGCAAGGGCGGCGGCTCCGCGCTGCCGTACAAGCGCAACCTGCTGCGGGACATCCTCCGCCAGGCCGTGGGCAACGCGGGCGACCTCCCGGTCACCATGAAGATGCGCAAGGGCATCGACGACGACCACCTCACGTACCTCGACGCCGGCCGGATCGGTGCCGAGGAGGGGGTGGCCGCGATCGCCCTGCACGGCCGCACCGCCGCGCAGCACTACGGCGGCACCGCCGACTGGTCGGCCATCGCCCGGCTGCGCGAGTCCGTGCCGGCCGACATCCCGGTGCTCGGCAACGGCGACATCTGGTCCGCCGACGACGCGGTGCGGATGATGCGCGAGACCGGCTGCGACGGGGTGGTGGTCGGTCGCGGCTGCCTCGGCCGGCCGTGGCTGTTCAAGGACCTGGTGTCGATCTTCGAGGGCGACGTCGACTACGCCCGCCCCACCTTCGCCCAGGTGGCCCGCGCCATGGTGCGCCACGCCCAGCTGCTGGGAGAGTGGCTCGGTGACGAGGCCCGTGGAGTCATCGACTTCCGCAAGCACGTCGCCTGGTACACCAAGGGCTTCTCGGTCGGCTCCGAACTCCGGGTGAAGCTCGCCAATTCCAGCTCGCTCGCCGAACTGGCCGAAACCCTCGCCCTGGTCGACCAGGAGCAGAGCTGGCCCATCGGCGCCGACGGCCCGCGGGGCCGCACCAGCGGCAACAACCGGGTGGTCCTGCCCGAGGGCTGGTTGGACGATCCGTATGAGTGCGCCCGCCTCGGCGAAGACGCCGAGTCGGACACCTCTGGCGGATGATCTGTACCGAGTGTCGAAAACGTCCTCGATCGACAGCTGGCCGATCCGGCCCAGGGGAGTTGTCCAAGATGGACAGTGGGGTGCCTCAAAGGCGAAATCGCACCACGCAGAGCGACGGATCCATCAACAGAAAGCGACGCCTGGCGTAGTCGGCCTCGGCTTGACAGCTGAGATGCGCCCGTGACGATGGCCACATATCGTGGCGAGTGACGGCCAGTCAGCGGACTTCGCCAAGGTGTACAAGTCCGGATCGCTTCCCGAACGGGCTCCGGGGCCGACGGCTGCGGCTGGCTGCAGGAAATCAAGCCGGGAAACCGCGGTGGACCAGATGTCGTCACTGTGCGTCCGGACGGCATGAGCTTCGCGTGGCGATGTCTTCACTTCTTGAACGCTTACTAGCGTCACCCGGACGATTTCAGCAACGCAGGCAAACGCCTATTCCGGCATTCGATCTGCTGGTCAACAACCCGCCTCGAAGCTCGTACGACCTATTCGCTCCCCTAAACAGCCTTCGAAATGGGTATGTTCTCCGGCGTCAGGGCAACCGTGTGCGAGGAGAACGACCCGTGGCGGCGCAGCAGAAGTTTGTTTACTCCTTCACCGAAGGAAACAAGGACCTCAAGGATCTTCTGGGCGGGAAGGGTGCGAACCTCGCCGAGATGACCAACCTGGGCCTCCCCGTCCCTCCGGGGTTCACCATCACCACCGACGCCTGCAAGGTGTTCCTGGAGACCGGCACCGAGCCGGCCTCGCTGAACGAGGAGATCACCGGCCACCTGGTCGCCCTTGAGGCCCAGATGGGCAAGCAGCTCGGCCAGGCGGACAACCCGCTGCTGGTCTCGGTGCGGTCCGGTGCCAAGTTCTCCATGCCCGGCATGATGGACACCGTCCTGAACATCGGTCTCTCCGACGCCTCGGTGACCGGGCTTGCCGCCCAGTCCGGCAACGAGCGCTTCGCCTGGGACTCCTACCGTCGCCTGGTCCAGATGTTCGGCAAGACCGTGCTGGGCGTCGACGGCGAGCTGTTCGAAGAGGCGCTGGACGAGGCCAAGCACGCCAAGGGCACCGTCAACGACCTGGACCTCACCGCCGAGGACCTCAAGGCCCTGGTGGAGACCTTCAAGGGGATCGTGCTCCGGGAGACCGGTCGCGAGTTCCCGCAGGAGCCGCGCGAGCAGCTGGACCTGGCGATCCACGCGGTCTTCCACTCCTGGAACGGCGACCGGGCCCGCCTGTACCGCCGCCAGGAGCGCATCCCGAACGACCTGGGCACCGCCGTCAACGTCTGCACCATGGTCTTCGGCAACCTCGGCGAGGACTCCGGCACCGGTGTCGCCTTCACCCGCGATCCCTCCACCGGCACCCAGGGCGTCTACGGCGACTACCTGCAGAACGCCCAGGGCGAGGACGTGGTGGCGGGCATCCGCAACACCCTCCAGCTGGCCGATCTGGAGCAGCTCGACAAGAAGTCGTACGACGAGCTGATGTCCATCATGCAGACCCTGGAGAACCACTACCGGGACCTCTGCGACATCGAGTTCACCATCGAGCGCGGCAAGCTCTGGATGCTGCAGACCCGCGTCGGCAAGCGCACCGCCGCCGCCGCGTTCCGGATCGCCGTCCAGCTGGTCGACCAGGGCCTGATCGACCTGGACGAGGCGCTGCACCGGGTCACCGGCGGCCAGCTGGCCCAGCTGATGTTCCCGCGCTTCGCCCCCACCTCCGAGACCCGGCCGGTCGCCTACGGCATCGCGGCCTCGCCCGGTGCCGCGGTCGGCAAGGTGGTCTTCGACTCCTACACCGCGGTGAAGTGGTCGCGTTCCGGCGAGAAGGTCATCCTGGTCCGCCGCGAGACCAACCCCGACGACCTGGAAGGCATGATCGCCGCCGAGGGCATCCTCACCTCGCGCGGCGGCAAGACCTCGCACGCGGCCGTGGTCGCCCGCGGCATGGGCAAGACCTGTGTCTGCGGCGCCGAGGAGCTGGAGGTCGACACCAAGAACCGCAAGTTCGTCACCTCCGACGGTCAGGTCGTCCACGAGGGCGACGTGGTGTCCATCGACGGCGCCAACGGCAAGGTCTACCTGGGCGAGGTCCCGGTGCTGCCGTCCCCGGTGGTCGAGTACTTCGAGGGCACCCTGCACGCCGGCGCCGACGTCCAGGGCGGGCTGGTCCAGGCCGTGCACCGGCTGATGTCGCACGCCGACGGCCGCCGCCGCCTCGCGGTGCGCGCCAACGCCGACAACGCCGAGGACGCCAACCGCGCCCGCCGGTACGGCGCCCAGGGCATCGGCCTGTGCCGCACCGAGCACATGTTCCTCGGCGAGGAACGCCGCAAGGAGGTCGAGCACCTGATCCTGGCGGACAACGACAAGGACCGCGAGGCCGCGCTGTCCAGCCTGCTGCCGCTGCAGAAGGGCGACTTCCTGGAGCTCTTCCAGTCGATGGACGGACTTCCGGTGACGGTCCGCCTGCTCGACCCGCCGCTGCACGAGTTCCTGCCCGACTTCACCGAGCTGTCGGTGCGCGTCGCCCTCGCCGAGGCCCGCAAGGACCCGAACGAGAACGACCTGCGCCTGCTCCAGGCGGTCCACCGCCTGCACGAGGCCAACCCGATGCTGGGCCTGCGCGGTGTCCGCCTCGGCCTGGTCATCCCCGGCCTGTTCGGCATGCAGGTCCGGGCGATCGCCGAGGCCGCGGCCGAGCGCAAGCTGGCCGGCGGCGACCCGCGCCCCGAGGTGATGATCCCGCTGGTCGGCACCGTCCAGGAGCTGGAGCTGGTCCGCGACGAGTGCGAGCGGGTGCTGGCCGAGGTCGCCGCCTCCACCGGCGTCAACCTCGACATCAAGCTCGGCACCATGATCGAGCTGCCGCGCGCCGCCGTGACCGCCGGGCAGATCGCCGAGGCCGCCGACTTCTTCTCCTTCGGCACCAACGACCTGACCCAGACGGTGTGGGGCTTCTCCCGCGACGACGTCGAGGCCTCCTTCTTCACCGCCTACCTGGAGAAGGGCATCTTCGGGGTCAGCCCGTTCGAGACCATCGACCGCGACGGCGTCGGCTCGCTGGTCCGCAGCGCCGCGCAGGCCGGCCGGGCCACCCGCCCCGACCTCAAGCTCGGCGTCTGCGGCGAGCACGGCGGAGACCCCGACTCGGTCCACTTCTTCCACGAGGTGGGGCTGGACTACGTGTCCTGCTCCCCCTTCCGGATCCCGGTGGCGCGCCTGGAGGCAGGCCGCGCCGCCATCGAGACGGCGGGAAGCGACTCGCGCTGACACGAAGCAGCGCGGATCACTGACCGCATCCCTCCGCATCGGAGGGGCGTACGGCGGAGCTCGGCGCAGGAGAGCCGCCGTACGGAGCAGCCGGGGCGGGAACGGACAATGGCGTCCGCTCCCGCCCCGGCGGCGTTTTCCCGGTTGGCCCCACTGCGTCCCGCGCCCGACTACGGCACGGTCCGGCCTCCGTCGAGCCGGCGCGGCGGGCAGTGACGGACGCCACGGGCACGCCCGGCCTCCGCCGTCCGGGTGAGTCGGTGCGGCAAGCTTGAGGCCATGAGCAGCCGCAATCGCCTGATCAGCCTCGTCCTCCTGGTGGTCGCCGGCCTGGTCGCCGGCCTGACCGTCCTCCTGGATGGCGGGGCGGACCAGGGCGGCCCGAGCGCCGCGAAGTCCCCGTCCGCGCCCGCTGCCACGGCGACCCGGGACGGCGGCACCGGCGCCCCCAAGCCGTCCGCCCCGGCGAAGTCGCCCGCCGACCGGCCCACCTGGGTTCCCACCAGCACCGCGCTGGCCGACGTGTGCCGCAGCAAGCTGCCCGCGCAGGCCCTCGACACCCTCGGCCTGATCGCCAAGGGCGGCCCCTACCCGTACCGCTCGGACGGCATCGTCTTCGAGAACCGGGAGAGCCGACTGCCCCGCGAGAAGGCCGGCTACTACCACGAGTACACCGTCGTGACCCCCGGCTCGGACGACCGCGGCGCCCGGCGGGTGGTGACCGGCGGTGCCGGCGAGCAGTACTGGACGGCCGACCACTACGGCACCTTCCAGGAGATCGATTCGCGCTGCTGAGAACCCTGCTGGCGGCTCGCCGGTAAATTACTTTCCAATCCGGAAAGTATGTGTCAGAGTGGCAGCACTTGATCCGGCGACCAGCCGGATCCGACGGCACGCTGCGCGGGGGTTCGATGGCCGAGGACAAGCAGTTGACACACGGAGAGGTCGAAGGGCTGCTGCCCGAAGAGGCGCTCACGCCCGCCGAGGCGCTCGCCATCGCCGGGCGGGCCGAGGCCGCCGCGCGGCGGCCGCAGCCGCTGCCCTGGTGGTACGGCCCGGGCGTGGGCCTCTCCTTCGCCGCCTACGGCGCGGGCATCGGGCAGTCCTTCGAGCGTCAGGCGCTGTGGCTGATACTCCTGTGCCCGTTCGGTCTGGTGCTGGCGCAGGCGGCGATAGTGCGGGCGGCCGTCCGCGCCCGCGGTGTCGCCGGGCTAGCCGAGCGGGGGCTGCCGCCGCACGTCCTGCGGGCGCTCGGCGCGGTCGTCCTGGCGACGGCGCTGTGCGGCGTCGTCGGCTGGCTGGCCACCGGTGACCAGAGCTGGGCCGGAGGGGTCGCCGGCGCGGGCGGCGGGCTGACGCTGTGGGCCTGCATCGTCCTGATCAACCGCCACTTCAAGGAGCAGAGCATGAGCAGCGCACAGTGAACGGGCTCGACCCCGCCCTCCATCAGCCGACCAGACTCACCGTCCTGGCCTTCCTCAGCGGGTGCCGGGAAGCGGAGTTCTCCGTGGTCCGCGACTACTGCCAGGTCTCGGATTCGGTGCTCAGCAAGACCGCGGCGAGCCTGGAGGCCTCCGGCCACCTGCGGGCCCGCAAGGGCTACGTGGGAAAGCGGCCACGTACGTGGCTCTCCGCGACCGGGCAGGGCCGGGCCGCGTTGGCCGCCCACCTCGCCGCACTCCAGCAGTTGGCCGCCGCCGCGGAGGCGGCCGGCTCGGAGGTGGCGGAGGGCGGTCCGGGCGAGGGCTGAGCCGGAGGACGGGTCGACCCTGGCGGAGTGTCAGAAGGATCACACCCCGGAGCGGAGGTGGAGCCAACCCGCGTGAGGTCCATGCTCCTTGACAACTCGACAGAGCGTCGATTCTCCACTGCGGCAGCAGACCGGCCCCCGCGCGGGCGGGGGCCGGAAGGCCGTCTCAGGCGGCCGGGAGCAGCGAGCTGCCGATCACAGGCTCGCCGACCAGGGAGCCGCCGTGTCTAAGGCACTCCTGGTTGAGCGGTGCCGGATCCGGCGCACTGGGCGAGGTCGCGGCGGCGATCCGCAGCTCGATGATGTCGCGGACGGCCGGCCACTCCTCGTCCAGGATCGAGTAGAACGCGGTGGACCGGACCACCCCGTCCAGGCCGCGCGAGTGCGCCCGGCGGATCCCCTCGGAGGTGGCGCCCAGCCGCTCGATGGCGACCCGGGAGCGGGCGTTGCGGGCATCCGCCCGCAACGAGATCCGCTGCACGCCCCAGACCTCGAAGGCGTGCCGCAGCATCAGCAGCTTGGCCTCCGTGTTGATGCCGGTGCCCTGGGCCCGCGGGGACAGCCAGGTGTTCCCGATCTCCGCGGCGTCCGGCACCGCCTCCAGCGGATCGCCGTGCGGGATGCCCGGCACCGGCGGCCAGATCAGCGGCCCCTGCCAGTAGTCCAGTTCCAGGAACCGGGTCGAGCCCACGACCCGGTTGTCGGCCGTACTCACCGTGGCGTACGGCATCGACCGGCCCGCCGCCTGATCGGCAAGGGCGCGCGCGATGTACTCCCGGGCGGCTTCAAGGCCGTGCGGGACAGGGGTGAAGGCGTAGGTCGTACGGTCCTCGGCGCCGGCCTCGGCCAGGGCCGCGGCGTGGTGCTCGGCGAGGGGCTCCAGCCGCACGGTGCGGCCGTAGAGGGTGACGGGTACGGGCACGGATCCTTCGGTCCTTCGGCTGTCGTCGGGGCCCGCGTGCCGGGTTCGCGGCGCGTGGGCAGTGGTCGTTCGCCCCGGCCCCGGACAGCGGCCGCCCGGGTGCGCTACGCCAGAGGCTCGGGCGTGCGAAGGGTCGGCAGCCCGGAGGCGGGCAGCGCGGTGCCGGTACGGACACGGGTCGACGGACCGATCCGGCGGGATGAGCGACGGGACAGTGTGCGTCCGCGAGATGGCCGAGAGAGAAACGAGATCACGAAGCGAAGCAGGCGGCCAGGTGAAGGCAAGGTGCGCAATGGATGGCTGACCGCGCAAACGGACCGGGGCGTGGCCCACGACGTGACAGACGGCGTGGCGCGACGACGCGACGATGCGAGGCAGCGAGAGGACGATACCCGCCAGAAGGCGGTGCGTCACTTCGCGGCGCGCCAGCAGGGGCGCGCGGGTCCTTTCGGCACGCCGAGACGCCCCGTCATATTACCGCCCGACCCGTGCGCGACCTCCACGACCAGCGGCTTTCCAGGGAGGTGAGAGGATTCGAGAGACGGAGTGAAGACTCGCGCGCGGACGGGAATTCCGGCGAGCCGTCGCACGCTGGACAGATCAGATCCGAAAGCATTCCGAGACGACAAGACGGAACGGGGTTGGGTGCGCTGTGCGTGATCCCAAGGAGCTGTACGAGCTGGAACCGCAGGGCGTGACCGCCCTGGCGGCGGCCCGGGCCGCCGCGGAGGCCGGCGCCGGCCTGGTGCTGCTGTACCACTTCGAGGGCTTCATGGACGCCGGCGAGGCGGGCGGCCAGGTAGTGGCGCACCTGCTGGAGCACGGTTCGCCGCAGGTGGTCGCCAGGTTCGACCACGACCGGCTGGTCGACTACCGGGCCCGTCGCCCCGCCATGACCTTCGACCGGGAGAGCTGGACGGACTACGAACCGCCGGAGATCCTCCTCCAGCTGGTGCGCGACTCCGTGGGCGCGCCGTTCCTGGTGCTCACCGGCCCCGAGCCGGACACCGAGTGGGAGCTGTTCGCCGCCGCCGTACGGGATCTGGTGGAGCGGTTCGAGATCCGCCTGGCCGTCTCCTTCCACGGCATCCCGATGGGCGTGCCGCACACCCGGCCGGTCAGTCTCACCCCGCACGGCAACCGGGTCGACCTGGCGGCGGGCCACCCCAAGTGGTTCGACCAGGCGCAGGTCCCGGGCAGCGCGCAGGCACTGGTCGAGTACCGGCTCGCCGAGTCCGGCCACGACGTGCTGGGCTTCGCCGCGCACGTGCCCCACTACATCGCCCGCTCCGCGTACCCCTCCGCCGCGGTGGTGATCCTGGAGGCGGTGCAGTCCGCGACCGGCCTGGTCATGCCCGGCAGCGAACTGCGCGCGCGGGTCAACGAGGTCTACGCCGAGATCGAGGACCAACTCTCCCAGGGCGACGGCGAACTGCGCTCCGCGATCCAGGGCATGGAGAGCCAGTACGACGCGGTCTCCGGCGCGGCCGACCGCGAGAGCCTGCTGGCCGAGACCACCGACCTCCCCTCGGCCGACGAGCTCGGCCGCCGATTCGAGGAGTTCCTCGCCGAGCACGAGCGCGGCGCGGAGTAAGTGCGCCGCCACCTGCTGGCCGCCGCGGCCGCGGTGCTGCTGATCGGCACCGCGGCGTGCAGCGCCACCGAGACCGCTCCGAGGCCGGGCCCCGACCGGCCGGCGACGCCCAGCCCCTCCGTCACACCTGTCACCGGGCCGTACGTGGCACTCGGAGACTCCTACACCTCCGGCCTGCGAATCCCGCCGCAAGGGGGCTCGCCCGCGGGCTGCGGCCGGTCCGGCGTCAACTACCCGTCGCTGGTGGCCCGGGAGCTCGGCCTCCAGGAGTTCACCGACGTCAGCTGCAGCGGCGCCCGGACGGGCGACCTGACCGCCGCCCAGCGGACCGACCGCGGGGTCAACCCACCGCAGTTGGACGCGGTCGGCCCCCAGACCCGCCTGGTCACGCTCGGCATCGGCGGGAACGACGCCGGCTTCCTCGACGTGCTGGGCCGCTGCGCCCTGGAGAACGTCCGGCACAGCCTGACTGGCAGCGGCAACGACGCGCCCTGCCGCAGCTACTACACCACCGGCACCGGGCGCGGTGAGATCCAGCGGAAGGTGCAGGACACCGGCGAGCGGCTCACGACCGCCATCAGCGAGGTCAAGCGGCGGGCACCGCAGGCCAGGATCCTGCTGATCGGCTACCCGGCACTGCTGCCGCAGGATCCGGCCCGGTGCAGCGAGACCCTGGGAGACGGGATCGCGGAGGCCGACATCGGATTCGTCACCGAGCAGGAGCAGCAGCTGAATGCCATGCTCCGCCAACGGGCCGAGGCGGCCGACGTGACGTTCGTCGACACCTACACCTCGTCCGTCGGCCACGACATGTGCGAGGCGGAGGGCACCCGCTGGATCGAACCGCTCGGCGCCACGGGCGGCCTGGCCCCGATCCATCCCAACGCGCAGGGCCAGCAGGGCATGGCCACCGCCGTCCTGACCTCCCTGCGGCAACCGCACTGATCTCCCCGCATCCGGCCCGGGCAGGCCGTGCGGTCGGTGGGTTGCACCTGGCCGACGGCCCTATAGCAGGTCACGGGCCCGGGTGGGGGCAGGATCGCCGATTCCGCCGGTGATTCCCGGAGAACCCGGTACGACGGGGTGTCCGAGTGCGTACCCTGCACGCAGAGGGGCGGTTTCGAAGATCCGCCCCGAGTCCGGCCGGGGAGCTGGCATGGCAGTTGACGTGCGGGTGAGGGGCCGTGCCGCCCACTCCGCGGTGCTGCGCGAACTGCTTCTGCTCTGGGAGGCGGCCCGTCGTTCCGGCGGCCGGACGATCACCCAGAAACAGCTGGCCCGGCTCGGCGGGATCGGCCCGTCCACCCTCAACGGTTGGCTGTCCGGACGCTCCCTGCCCCGGGAGATCGACCGGCTGACCATCGTGGCAAGGGAGTTGTCCCGCGCCGCCGGGCTCCCGGTCCGCCGCGCCCGCTACTGGGCAGCCCTGCTGGAAGCCGATCGGCGAGGACCGGGCGCGCGGACGCGGAGCCGGTCCGGGCACGGGCAGGCACCGAACGTTCCGCCGACCCCTGCCGGTGAAGGGGAGCGGTCCGCCGGGCGGCGGCGCGCGAGTGGCGCAGGACCGGTCGGTCCCCGGCTGGTGCACCGCTACTACGCGGCCCCGGCCGAGGCGAGGGCGCTGGTCGACGCCGCACTGGACGCAGTGCGCCTCGGTCACCGTCCGGCCCTGCCTGTCGCCCTGGTGACGGCCGCCGCTCAGCACTACGTGGCGGAGCACCAGCGCGACGTGCTGGGGCCGGTCGGCGCCGCCGAAGCGTGGGCCTACCTGCGGGCCGAGGACCCGGAGGCGGGCGGCGCGCTGGCGTCGGACGGTCCCGGGTCGGACGAGGCCGGCCGGCAGACCGCCGAGGTGCGGCTGGCAGCGGCGCTGGTACGGGAGTTGCGGCCGGAACGGGAGAGCCGCGCCGTGCCCGCCGGCCTGTGGGAGTGCCTGACGCGGCACGCCCACCCCGCCGACCGGCCCGCCCTCGCCCGTGCGGCAGCGGTTCGCGGACTCGACCGGGTCGCGCTCGGCCTCTGCGCCTCGGCCGCCGAGGCGGGCCACCACGCCGCGCTGCTGGACGCCGCGGCCCTGCTCGCCGAGGCCGGCCGGACGGCGGAGGCCGCCGACCGGTGCGTCACGGCAGCCGACCTCGGAGTGGCGGGCGCCGCGACGAGGGCGGCCGAACTGCTGGAGCGCGACGGGCAGTACCGGCAGGCCGTCGCCTGGTACGACCGGGCCGCAGCGGCGGGGGACACCGACGCGCTCTGCCGGTGCGCCGAACTCCTCGGCCGCACCGGCGAGACCGCCGCGGCGCTGGAGCGGTTCGAAGCGGCCGCCAGGGCCGGCCACCCGGGCGCCCACTACCGGGCGGGGCTGTTGCTCGCCGGGCTCGGCCGGCGGGACGAGGCCCTGGACCGGTTCGCGCGGGCAGCGGCCGACGGGCATCCAGCGGCACCCGCCGCCTGCGCCAGGATCTGGGCGTCGGCCGGCAGAACGGACCAGGCGGTCGCCTGGTGGGAACGCGCGTGGGAACAGGGGGTCACCACGGTGCACGAGGCAGCAGAGATGTGGGAGGCGGCAGGCCGGATCGACGAGGCGGCCGCCTGCTACGAACGGGCCGCGGCGGCCTGCGACGAGACGGCCTTCCACGAGGCCGCGGCGCTGTACGCCAGACACGGTCAGTACGGAGACCTGCCCTGGTTCGCGCACATCGGCGACCACCAGGCCCTGCGGGAGCTCGCCGAACAGTGCGAGCGGGACGGCGACCTGGCCGGGGCACTGGACTGGTACGCCAAGGCGGTCGAGGCGGGCAACGAGGCGGCGCTGTTCCAGGCGGCCGACATGCTGGAGCGCAACGGCGACCGGGTCCGGGCGGTGCACTGGTACGAGCTCGCCGCCGGCCGGGGCGACACCTGCGCGATGCGGGAACTCGGCCGACTGCTGGCCGAGCTGGGCAGGTCGCAGGAGTCCGTCAGCTGGTACCGCGCCGCGATCAGGGCCGGAGACCGGCACGCCTCGGCGGAGACGGTCCGCGTGATGGAACAGCTCGACCGGCGATCGACGACGACCGCCGACCGTGCGCACCCCCGTCCCCTCCCGGTCGCCGCAGCTGCCGACGGCACCGGGACCAGCCGTGAGCGGCCCGCGGCCGGCCGGCGGGCGGCAGGCGCCCCGCTGCTGCTCGACGCCGTGGAGCTGCTGAAGGACGGCGGCCGGTACTTCGAAGCGGACCTGCTGCTGCGTTCGGCGGACCGTCCGGAGCCGGTCCGGCTGCGGGAGGCGTCCCGGATGCTGTCCGGTTCGCTGACCACGGACGGGGCCATCGAGTGGGTGCAGAGGTTCGCCGACACCGGCGACCGGCAGGCCCTGTCCGAAGCGGCCGAGATGCTGGAGAGCCGGGGCCGGACCGACGAGGCGCTCGACTGGTACGAGCGGGCCGCCGAGGCCGGTGATCGGGATGCCCTGCTCGCGGCCGCCCGGATGCTGGCGGACAGCCGCCAGGTCGAGCGCGCCCTGGAGTGGTACGGGCGGGCCGCGACGGCGGGTGTGCCATCGGCCCACGGGGAGTCGGTGATGCTGCGTCAGCAGGCGGACGCGGCCGAAAAGGGAGCCACCGCGCAGCCCGCCGCATCGGCGGCGCCCGGTCGGCAGGGGCAGGATCCGGCAGGCGATCCGACAGGCAACTCCCACTCCGAAGCCGCACCGCTCGTACCGCCGACGGCGGTGCCGGCCCCGGCCCGCCGCGTACGCATCCCGCGCCAATCGGTCGGCCCGGGCCGGACACAGCGCTGACCGACCGGGAGGCGGCGTTCGGTCCGCTTCCGTTCGGCCCCCGCCGGTCGTCGGCGGAGAGGTGTCAGCTCGCCCCGGCCGCAGCCGGGGCCGGCTCGGCGGGGCCCGATCCCCGTCGCTCGGTGGGCAGTTCGCGGACGTGGCGCATCGGGGAGCACCAGAGGATCAGGGCGGCCAGCGGCACGCCGATGGTCATCAACCACATCGCGGGGCGCACGCCCAGCTGGGTGCCGAGGACGCCGGCGAGCACGGCGCCGAGCGGGATGGAGCCGAAGTTGAGCACCGCGCTGCTGGCGGAGAGCCGTCCGAGCAGCTCCGGCGGGCAGTAGCGCTGCTGGAAGGTCGACTTGATGACGTTGCCCGCGACCACGCCGGCGGAGGCGCCGAAGCCGCCGATCAGGTACCAGGCCAGTCCGGTGCCGCGACCGGTGAGCGGGATGAGGACGGTCAGGGCGGGCAGCACGAGTTCGAGCACCAGCATGGCGCGGGAGGTGCCGAGCCGGGCGGCGACCCGGCGGGCGAAGGCCGCGCCGACGATGCCGCCGGTGGAGGCCAGGCCGACCAGCAGGCCGACGGTGCCCTCGCCGATGCCGACCTCGCGGATCAGGAAGACCACCAGCAGCGACTGGTAGCCCGTCAGCACCAGGTTGGAGGCGGCGCCGAACAGGGTGAAGGTGCGGAACCAGACGTCGGAGGCGAGCAGTCGCAGGCCCTCGCCGATCTCCTTGCGCAGCGCGCGGCGGGGCCGGTCGGTGCGGCCGGTCTCGCGGTGGCCGATCCGGGCGGTGCAGCAGAGCGAGAGCAGGAACGTCGCGGTGTTGGCGAGCAGTCCGTTGACCGGTCCGGCGAGTTGGGCGATCAGGCCGCCGCTGCCGAGTCCTACGATGCCTGCCGCGGAGGCGCTGCCGTGCAGCTTGGCGTTGCCCTCGGCCTGGTCCGCGGGGGAGAGCAGCTGCGGCAGGTAGGCGGTGTAGGCGGTCTGGAAGAACACCCCGGCGGCCCCGGCGAGCAGGGCCACGGCCAGCAGGTGCCACAGGGTGAGCGTCCCGGCGAGGGCGGCCAGCGGGACGGTGGCGTACAGCACCAGCGAGACGGTGGTCGCGGTGAGCATGATCGGGCGGCAGCGCAGCCGGTCCACCCACACCCCGGCGGGAAGGCCGATCAGCAGCCAGGGCAGCCAGCCTGCCGCGCCGAGCAGGCCGACCTGGAAGGTGCTCGCGTGCAGGGTGCTGACCGCGATCAGCGGCAGGGCGAGGCCGGTCACGGCGGAGCCGTACTTGTTGGCGGTCTCGCCGACCCACAGCAGCCGGAAGTCGCGGTGGCGGCGCAGCAGTCCGACGGGCCTGCGGGCGGTCGGATCGGCGGGGCCGGAGCCGGAGTGCGGCGGCTCCGGGCGGCGGGACCCGACGGGGAGGGGCTCGGCGCGGTGGGGCTCGGCGGAGGCGGTCGAGGTCATGGCCGGTCGGGTTCCTTTCGGGGCAGCACCTGGATCTGGACGATGGCCGGCCGCGCGTCGGGGTCGGGCACGGCATCCGGGGCGGGGGTGTGGCGGGCGACGACCTCGGCCAGTTCCTCGCTGAGGGCGCGCAGTTGGGCGGCGGTCAGGCGCAGGTTGCTCCAGTCGCTCACGAGGCCCACGTCGCGCCACTCGCCCTCCCACTCGGCGGCCAGCGCGTCCGCGACCCGCTGGTACTGACGGCGCAGGTTCTCCGCCTGGTAGACGGAGACCGCTGCCTTGGCGCCGGGGTCCTGCGCGAAGTCGGCGGCGGCCAGCGTGATCGCGCCGCGTACGGCGCGCCACCAGCGCTCCCGCTTGGTGCCCCGGCCGAGCTCCTCCTCGATGAAGCCGTGCTCGGCGAGGTGTCGCAGGTGCCAGCTGATGGTGCCGGTGGATTCGCCGGTGCGGTCGGCGAGCCGGGCGGAGGTCGAGGGGCCGTTCAGCCGGAGCTCGTCCAGCAGCTGCATCCGCAGCGGGTGGGCCAGGCCGCGCAGGCTGTTGGCGTCCAGTCGGCGGGACGGGCGCTGGTCGTGCGGCGCGGCGGCGGGGCGGTGTTCTTCGGGGTGGTGCTCGTTCATGGGGGCAACACTAGAGTGCAGAGACTTCTCTGCATAGACCTGTTTGCAGAGAAATCTCTGCACTGCTCGGAGAGGCCCTGTGGGCATGCGGCGCTTGGCCTCCGCGGCATCCGGTGTTCGCGCGGCGCACGTTCGAATGTCCGTCACTCGGCGTACGGTGGCTGATATATGAAGACCACTCCTCCGTACGATCCGCAGTCCGAAGCCCGCTGGGTGCCCGAGCCCGACAAGCGGCCCGGCCGCACCGCCTTCCAACGCGACCGCGCCCGGGTGCTGCACTCGGCCGCGCTCCGCCGCCTGGCGGGGACAACCCAGGTGGTCGCGCCGATGCGCAGCGACTTCCCGCGCACCCGTCTCACCCACTCGCTGGAGTGCGCGCAGGTCGGCCGGGAGCTGGGAGCGGCGCTCGGCTGCGATCCGGACCTGGTGGAGACCGCCTGCCTGGCCCACGACATCGGCCACCCGCCGTTCGGCCACACCGGCGAGCAGGCGCTCGACCAGGCCGCCGAGGCCTGCGGCGGCTTCGAGGGCAACGCCCAGTCGCTGCGCATCCTGACCAGGCTGGAACCCAAGCGCTTCGCCCCGCTCGACGAGCCCGAGGTCCGGCTCGCCCCCTGGCCCGGCCGCAGCGTCGGCCTCAACCTGACCAGGGCCGCGCTGGACGCCGCCACCAAGTACCCGTGGGCACGCGGCGGCCACCCCACCGACCCGGCCTCCACCAAGTACGGCGTGTACGGCGACGATCTGCCGGTCTTCCGCTGGATGCGCATCGGCGCGCCGGACGGCCGCCGGTGCTTCGAGGCCACCGTGATGGACTGGTCCGACGACGTCGCGTACTCCACCCACGACGTGGAGGACGGCCTGCAGGCCGGGCACATCGACCCGGCGGCGCTGCGGGCCCCGCAGGAGCGGGCCGAACTGTTCGAGATCGCCGAGCGGTTCGCGCCGCGGACCGGCCCGGCCGAGTTCGGCGAGGCCCTCGACCGCCTGCAGGCCGAGGACTGGTGGCCCGTCTCCTACGACGGCACCGCCCGCGCCCGGGCCGGCCTCAAGGACTTCACCAGCCAGCTGATCGGCCGGTTCTGCCTGGCCGCCGAACAGGCCACCCGGGCCCGCTACGGCCCCGGCCCGCTCACCCGGTACGCCGCCGAGCTGGTCGTCCCGCGCGGGGTCCGGCTGGAGTGCGCGGTGCTCAAGGCGGTCGCCGTCCGGTACGTCATGCAGCGCGACGAGCAGGCCCTGCTCCGCTCCCGCCAGCGCGTGGTGATCGCCGAACTCGCCGACGCCCTGCTGCGCACCGCCCCGGACGGACTGGACCCGGTCTTCGCCGCCCAGTACGCGGAGGCCGAGGA
Organism: Kitasatospora sp. NPDC004531; assembly: GCF_053602195.1. Taxonomy (NCBI): domain Bacteria; kingdom Bacillati; phylum Actinomycetota; class Actinomycetes; order Kitasatosporales; family Streptomycetaceae; genus Kitasatospora; species Kitasatospora sp. NPDC004531. Next base: position 177,642 of record NZ_JBSGDD010000002.1, read on the forward strand.
CGACCGCGCCGCGCTGCGCACCGTCATCGACCAGATCGCCACCCTGACCGACGCCTCCGCCCTGGCCCTGCACGCCAAGCTCACCGGCTGAGCCCGCCCCGGGGCGGCCGCCCCGCCCGACCGCCCCGCCCGACCGGCCCGCCCGCCCGACCGCTGAACCGACCGCCGCACCGGCCGGTTCGCACGGCCGCTCCCGTAGACTTTCCAAGTGGCCGGGAGGATCAGGGACGAGGATGTGCAGGCGGTGCGTGCCGCCCTGCCGATCGACGCCGTGGTCGGCGACTACGTGCAGCTGGCCAACGGCGGCGGCGCCCAGCTGAAGGGCGTGTGCCCGTTCCACGACGAGAAGTCCGCGTCGTTCTACGTGCACCCGGGCAAGGGCGTCTTCCACTGCTTCGGCTGCGGCGAGTCCGGCGACACGATCACCTTCCTGATGAAGATCGAGCACTGCTCGTTCGCGGAGGCGGTCGAGCGGATGGCCGCCCAGGCGGGCATCACCCTGCGCTACGAGGAGGGCGGCTACAGCCCGCGCCACCAGCAGGGCGAGCGGACCAGGCTGGTCGAGGCGCACAAGGTCGCCGCCGCCTGGTTCCAGGAGCAGCTGGCCACCCCGGAGGGCGAGATCGGCCGCCGCTTCCTCGACGAGCGGGGCTTCGACGAGGCCGCCGCCAAGCACTTCGGGGTGGGCTATGCCCCGGCCGGCTGGGAGCATCTGGTGCGTTTCCTGCGCGGCAGGGGCTTCACCGACAAGGAGATCTCGGTCGGCGGCCTGGCCTCGCAGGGTCAGCGCGGCGGCCTGATCGACCGGTTCCGGGGCCGCCTGGTCTGGCCGATCCGGGACAGTTCGGGCGACGTGGTCGGCTTCGGCGCCCGCCGGCTGCGCGAGGACGACAACGGTCCGAAGTACCTGAACACCCCCGAGACGCCGATCTACAAGAAGTCGAACGTCCTGTACGGCATCGATCTGGCCCGCAAGGAGATCGCCAAGTCCGGCCGGGCGGTGGTGGTCGAGGGCTACACCGACGTGATGGCCTGTCACCTGGCGGGCGTCACCACGGCGGTGGCCACCTGCGGCACCGCGTTCGGCGAGGACCACATCAAGATCATCCGTCGGCTGCTGATGGACACCTCCACCTACCGGGGTGAGACGGTCTTCACCTTCGACGGTGACGCCGCCGGCCAGAAGGCCGCCCTGCGGGCCTTCGAGGACGACCAGAAGTTCGCCGCCCGCACCTCCATCGCCATCACCCCGGGCGGCATGGACCCGTGCGACCTGCGCCTCGCCCAGGGCGACGAGGCGGTCCGCGCCCTGGTGGAGAAGCCCGTCCCGCTGTTCGAGTTCGCGCTCCGCTCGGCGGTCGCCCGGCACCGGGTGGACACCGCCGAGGGCCGCGCCGCCGCACTCGAAGAGGCCGCCGGGATCATCGTCAAGATCAAGGACCGCTCGATCCAGCACGAGTATGCCGTCCAGCTGGCCGGCATGGTCGGCATCCTGGACGAGCAGTTCGTGGTCCGCCGGATCTCCCAACTCGCCCGCTGGCAGCGGGAGAACCAGCAGAACGGCCAGCGCCGGCCGCTGCACCGCGCCGAGCCCGCCGGGCAGCAGCCGGTCCGGCCGGAGCGTCCGGCGTTCCGGCTCAACCCGCGCGACCCGGCGCAGTTCGTCGAGCGCGAGCTGCTCAAACTCGCCCTCCAGCACCCCGAGTTGGTCAGCCCGGCGTTCGACCAGTACGGCGAGGACGAGTTCCCCACCCCGCCGTACCGGGCCGTCCGCCGCGCCATCGGCCAGGTCGGCGGCACCGCGTACGGCGCGAGCCTGCCGGACTTCACCGCCGCCGTCCGCGAGGCCAGCCCGGACGACCAGGTCCGCGGCCTGGTCACCGAGCTGACCGTGGAGCCGATCCGCTCCCGGCGCAAGGCCGACGAGGTGTACGCGGGGGAGTTCCTGGTCAAGCTCCGGCTGCAGGCCGTGGACCGCCGGGTCGGCGAGGTCCGCGCCCACCTGCGCCGGCTGGGCGACCGGGCGACCGCGGAGGAACTGCACCCGGTGCAGAGCGAGTTGTGGGCCCTGCAGCAGTACGGCCAGCAGCTGCGTTCGCGCGGCGCGGCCGCCCTCTGACCGCCGCCCGTCTGCTCGCCGCTCCCCGGGGCGCCCCCTCCCGCCCGGTGGCACCCGCGCGTGCGCCGGATGCCGTCCGTCGGGCTCGCGGCCGCCCGCAGGTGCCCGGGCACGCCGGGCTGGGTATCCCCTTCGGTGTGGCGCGGCAACCCCCAGGCCGCGCGCGGCCCCTGGAGGGATGCCCGTGGAGCTCTCAGTCGCCCGCCCGCACCGGTCCGCCCCCGCCCCGGACGCCGCGATCCCGCTCCGGCCGGGCCCGCAACTCCCTGCCGCCGAGCCCCCGGCCGAGCCCCCGGCCGAGCCCCCGGCCGGGCCGACGGACCCGGAGGCCGTCCCGGAGGCCGAAGCCGGCGCCGAGGCCGGAACCGTCCCCGAGACCGAGCCCACTGCCGCCGACCTCGCCGACGAGCCCCCGGAACCCGCCCTGGACGAGGGCGTCGGCCCGGCCGCCGACCTGCTGCGGCAGTACCTGCGCGAGATCGGCCGGATCCGGCTGCTGACCGCCGCCGAGGAGGTCGAACTGGCCTGCCAGATCGAGGCCGGCCTGTTCGCCGAGGAGGCGCTCGACCGCACCGCCCCGGGCGCGGACGAGCGGCTCGCGGACGACCTGGACCGCCTGGTCGTGCTCGGCCGGATCGCCAAGCGCCGCCTGATCGAGGCCAACCTGCGGTTGGTGGTCTCGGTCGCCAAGCGCTACATCGGGCGCGGCCTGACCCTGCTCGACCTGGTGCAGGAGGGCAACCTCGGCCTGATCAGAGCCGTGGAGAAGTTCGACTACGCCCGCGGCTACAAGTTCTCCACCTACGCGACCTGGTGGATACGCCAGGCGATGAGCCGCGCCCTCGCCGACCAGGCCCGCACCATCCGGGTACCGGTGCACGTGGTCGAGCTGATCAACCGGGTGCTGCGGGTGCAGCGCGCCCTGCTGCAGGAGCGCGGCGTGGAGCCGACCGCCGCCGAGGTCGGGGAGGTGCTCCAACTGCCGCCGGAGCGCGTCCGGGAGGTCCTCAAGCTGGCCCAGGAACCGGTCTCGCTGCACACCCCGGTCGGTGAGGAGGACGACGTCGCCCTCGGCGACCTGATCGAGGACGCCGACGCCGCCTCCCCGCCGGAGAGCGCCGCCTTCCTGCTGCTGCGCGAACACCTGGACGCCGTGCTGGCCACCCTCGCCGAGCGCGAACGCCAGGTGGTCCAGCTCCGCTACGGCCTCGACGACGGCCGCCCGCGCACCCTGGAGGAGATCGGCCAGCTGTTCGGCGTGACCCGGGAACGGATCCGGCAGATCGAGGCGAAGACCCTGCGCAAGCTCCGCGAGCACGCCTTCGCCGACCAGCTCCGCGGCTACCTGGACTGACCCGGCCCGCCCGCCCCGCCCGGCCGTCAGTGGTGGAAGCCGCTGCGCTGCGGCATGCCCAACTCGCTGAGCGGCGCGGGCTGGCGCTCCAACTCGGGCAGCAGCCGTCGCAGGTCGCCGAGCAGCAGGTCCGCCAAGTCCCGGGTGAACCCGTTGCGGCACACCAGCCGCAGCACCGCCAGGTCGGTCCGCCCCTCCGGGAACCGGTAGGCGGGCACCTGCCAGCCGCGTTCGCGCAGCCGCCGGGAGACGTCGAACACGTCGAACGGGCTGCCCTCGACCGTGCTGAAGGCGAACACCGGCAGCTGGTCGCCCCGGGTGATCAGCCGGAACGGCGCGAGCTTCTCGATCTCCCCGGCGAGGTACTCGGCGACGTCCCGGCAAGCCTGCTGCACGGCGTGGAACCCGGAACGCCCGAGCCGCAGGAAGGTGTAGTACTGAGCGACCACCTCCGCGCCCGGCCGGGAGAAGTTCAGCGCGAAGGTGGGCATGTCGCCGCCCAGGTAGTTGACCCGGAACACCAGCTCCTCGGGCAGCGCCTCGCCGTCCCGCCACAGCGCCCAGCCGACCCCGGGGTACACCAGTCCGAATTTGTGGCCACTGACGTTGATCGAGGCGACCCGGGGCAGCCGGAAGTCCCACTCCAGGTCCGGGTCCAGGAACGGCGCGACCATGCCGCCGGAGGCGCCGTCGACGTGCACGGGGATGTCGAGCCCGGTGCGCTGCTGGAGGTCGTCCAGGGCGGCGCAGATCTCGGCGATCGGCTCGTACGAGCCGTCGAAGGTGGAGCCGAGGATGCCCACCACGCCGATGGTGTTCTCGTCGCAGTGCGCCACGGCCTGGTCGGCGGTCAGGTGGAAGCGGTCGCCCTCCATCGGGACCAGCCGCGGCTCGACCTCCCAGAAGTTGCAGAACTTCTCCCAGCAGACCTGCACGTTGATGCCCATCACCAGGTTGGGCCGCGCCCCGGCCGCGTACCGGTCGGCGTTGCGCCGCATCCAGCGCCGCTTGAGCGCCATCCCGGCGAGCATGCAGGCCTCACTGGAGCCGGTGGTCGAACAGCCCACCGCCGCACCGGGATCGGGCGCGTGCCACAGGTCGGCGAGGATCGCCACGCAGCGCCGCTCCAGCTCGGCGGTCTGCGGGTACTCGTCCTTGTCGATCATGTTCTTGTCGCGGCACTCGGCCATCAGCCGGTCCGCGTACTCGTCCATCTGCGTGGTGACGAAGGTCGCCAGGTTGAGCTTGGCGTTGCCGTCCAGCATCAGTTCGTCGTGGATCAACTGGTACGCGACGGAGGGCGGGATCGGCATCCGGGGGAGCCGGTGCAGCGGCGGGGCGACCTGCATCGCGCCCAGCGGATCGGTCAGTACGTGCAGCGGACTGAACGGCAGCCGGCGGTCGTCCTGCCCGTGCGCCTGTCCCTTGTGCAACGCCATGACGGAACGTCCCTCCACTCGTGGAGCCCCCACGTTGTCACCCCTTACGGGCCGACGCACCCTCAACAGCCGCTCGGACGACCGCTCCGGACGCCGGATCAGGAGCTCGCGGCGGTCTCCGGGTGGTACTGCTCGCGCATCGCCGCGTACTGCTGGCGGACCGCGTTGCCGACCGCCAGGTCGTGCTCCTGCTCGGGGGCGAGCAGCGTGACGTCGGGCAGCTCCCACCGCGGGGGTTCGGGCGTCCCGGCGAGCGCCCAGGCGGCCTGGCGGGCCGCGCCGCGGGCCGCGTGGTCGCCGCGCGGCGGTATCACCACGGGCAGCCCGAACACCAGCGGCGCGATCTGCTGGACGGCGGGCAGCCGGCCGGCGGTCCCCAGCAGGAACACCCGGTTCACCGCGACGCCGTGGCCGCGCAGCACGTCCAGCGCCTCGGCCAGGTTGCACAGCATGCCCTCGACGGCGGCCCGCGCCACGTGCTGCGGCGCCATCGACTCGGCCCGCAGCCCGGTCAGGGTGCCCGCCGCCTGCGGGAGCTTCGGGGTGCGCTCGCCGTCCAGGTACGGCAGGAAGACCATCCCGTACGCGCCCGGCGAGGACTGCAGCGCCAGCTCCGACAGGCCCTCCAGGTCGGTGCCGAGCATCGCGGCGGTGGAGCGCAGCACCTGCGCGGCGTTCAGCGTCGCCACCATCGGCAGGTGCCGGCCGGTGGCGTCCGCGAACGAGGACACCAGGCCGGACGGGTCGACCACCGCCCGGTCGTGCACCGCGAAGATCGTGCCGTTGCCGCCCAGCGACACCACCGCGTCGCCCGGGCCCAGCCCGAGCCCCAGCGACGCCGCCATGTTCTCGCCGGTGCCGGCCGAGATCAGCAGCCCTTCGGGGGTGTGCCCGGCGGGCTCGGCCGGGCCGAGCACGTCCGGCACCTTCAGCTCGTGGCCGAACGCCAGCTTGATCAGGTCCTGCCGGTACTCGCCGGTGATCGGCGACCAGTAGCCGGTGCCGGACGCGTCGCCGCGGTCCGTGGTGCGCCGCCGGGTGCCGCCCAGGAGCTGCGAGACCAGCCAGTCGTGCGGCAGCAGCACTTCGGCGATCCGCTGCGCCGACACCGGCTCGAACTCGGCCAGCCAGCGCAGCTTGGCGATGGTGTACGTGGGGCCGGGGACGGCGCCGATCGCCTCCACCCAGGGCTCCGCGCCGCCGAGCGCGTCCAGCAGCGCGGCCGCCGAGCCCGCCGAACGCGGGTCGTTCCACAGCAGCGCGGGCCGTACCAGCACACCGCCGGCGTCCAGGCCGATCAGGCCGTGCTGCTGCGCGGACACCCCGATCGCCCGGACACCCTCCAGCAGGCCCCCGGCGGCGGCGTCGCCCAGCGAGTGCAGCCAGGACTGCGGATCGACCTCGGTGGAGCGGGCGTCGGCGCCCTCGGGCAGCGGATGGGGGGCCCGGCCCTGCCGCAGCACGGCGCCGGTGTCGGCGTCGCACGCGACGATCCGGGTGCGAGTGGTGGAGCTGTCGATGCCCGCGACGATGGCCATGCCGAGATCATGCCGCAGTCGGCGGCCGGGGCGGGCCGGACTGCCGCAAGTGTTGCCCAGTCGGTACCGGAACCGGCCCCGCCGCCGACCCTCCGTGCCTGGTCGGAGGCGTTCCGTGCGCCGCCGGCGGGATCAGGCCTGCGGTGCCGCCCGGGCCCCCGCCGCGATCAGGGGCGGACGGTGCCCCAGCCGTCGTCCTCGCCGTGGTGCTTGGCGAAGTACGGGACGCGCTCGGTCAGCGCGTTCGGCAGCTTCTCGCCGACCTTGTCGGCCACCGCCCCGGCCGCCTTCCCCGCCACCGCGCCCGCCTGCTGCTTGGCCTTGCCCGCCGCGTCCTGCACCCGCGGGTTCTCCCGCAGCTGCCGGGCCGCACCGGCCAGCTGGTCGTACCGCTCCCGCCCGGCCCGGGCGCCCAGGACGTACCCGATTCCGACGCCCACGATCAACGACAGCTTCCACATGCCCTGGTTCCACCCTTCGTCGCGCGCGATTGTGTGCCGCGTCTACCCGTCCGGCCGGGCCGTGAACCGCCCTGCCGGTGGCGGGTCCGGGCCACCCGGAACCGCCGTGCACCAGCATCCCCGCCCGCACCGTACGGCGCGCGCGGGGCACGCCGCACCCCCCGGTGCCGGGCACCCCCGGGCGGCCCGCGGCCGAGGTGGGGGAGGCCGCTGCCGAAAGCGATTGGCGGAACACCCCCCTGAGTGCGCTAGTGTATGTCCCGCAGCGAGCACCGAGGGCCCGGAGAGATCCGGAAGCCGGGGTGGGCGAGGCGGAAGCACGATCCTCCATAGCTCAATTGGCAGAGCAGCCGACTGTTAATCGGCAGGTTATTGGTTCGAGTCCAATTGGAGGAGCGCGGTCCCCCATAGCTCAATTGGCAGAGCAGCCGACTGTTAATCGGCAGGTTATTGGTTCGAGTCCAATTGGGGGAGCTTCACCGGAAGTCGCGGTGATCAGTACAGAGCGAAGGCCCTTCGGTGAGACCGAGGGGCCTTCGTGTCTCCCGCCCCGGGTTCCCCCGCGCGTGTTCCTGCTCACGGCTCAGCCGCCGGCCTGCCGGTAGAGGGCGGCGAGGCGGTCGCCGAAGGCCACGCTGTAGGAGACGTCCGGGCTGTTGCCGCCCTGCTGATAACCCCCTATGACGCCGACGACCTGGCTCTGCTCGGTCACCCAGGGGCTGCCGCTGGTGCCGTCGGTGAAGCCGGAGCAGTCGAAGCGCTGCTGGGTGCTGCTGCGCGAGGTGGTCCGGCCCTGGCACGTGATGGGGGACGTGGAGCTGTTGGGATAGCCGGTGACGGTGACCTTCAGGCCGACTCCCTGCCCGGTGGCGAGCGAGTAGCCGCCCACCTGGTCCTCCACCTGCCGGCCGTTCAACGCGTCGAGGAGGAGGAACGCGACGTCGTACCCCTCGTTCTCGTCGGGCCCCCAGCGCGGGTCCACCAGTACCTCGGACACCGGCCAACTCCCGTACGGGGCGCGCTGGTCGCGGTAGCCGGGGGCGAACACCAGGTCGTCCAGCGGGACGCCGTGCGGGGCCGCGCAGTGGGCGGCGGTGATCACCAGGTTGCGGCCCCGGCTGCGCACCACGGCGGCCGTGCAGGCCCGCATGCCGTCGGTGTCGTCCACGAACAGCGGCCCGATCCGGTTGCTCGCGGTGTCCGCCGGCGCGGGACGGGCGGTCGGGCCGTCGTCGCCGGACTTCGCGGCGGAGGTGCAGCCGGTCGCCGCCGCCAGCAGGAGCAGCACAGCGCAGGCCGCGGCGGCCGGGCCACGGCCCGTTCGGGAAGAGGTGCGCGGCACCGTCACTCGCTTCTGCTCGGCGGCCCGCCCCGGGTGTCGGGCGGCGGATGCAGCAAGATCTACCAGGGCCCGCGCCGCACCGGCAACCGGCCCGGCGGCGGGCCCGGCCGAGTGGGCGTCAGGAAGGCTGCGGCGTCCGCGAGTCGTGCGTGCGGGGCGGGTCCGGCGGGGCGGCCCCGACGGGCGGTGATCGGGTTGCCGCTGCTGTCCGTTCCGGGGCGGGCTGGGGCGTTCGGGGCCGGGCTGCCGCGGCTGCGCGGGCGCGGACCGGTCGTGGGCTGCCCGACGGTCTGACGTGGCGTCACCTGCGCGAACGCGAGGCGTCGGGGTCGGCGGCCGGGGCGGGAGGGGCATCCGGGCCGGGCGGTCGCCGACCCGGCGGCCGCGGCCGACAGCTGCGCCGTACCCGCGCCGTTCCGGTGCGTTCTTCGCTCGTCGGAGTGACCGCCGGACGGGCGGCGCGGGCGGACGGAAAAGGGGCGGACCCGGATGCGCCCCCGGCGCGCACCAGGGGTGATCGACCGGCTATGCTGCCGGGGGCGTCCCTGAGGGGCCGTCCACTGCTGCCAGGGCCGCGTGTCGGTCCCGGCGGGTCGAGTCGGGGGGCGGTAGCTCAGCCGGTTAGAGCAGGGGACTCATAATCCCTTGGTCGTGGGTTCGAGTCCCACCCGCCCTACCTCGGCCGCTGATCGAACGTCAGCCGATGGGGCCCCCTGACCAGGTGAAACGCCCCGGCCTGCCACGCAAACTGTAGGGCATCGGCGTGTCGGGCGGCCTGTTTCCGGGCTGAGATTCACCCTCCGGGGGACATTGCTGCGGCCGTTGTGACGCGGTTGTGCGGGGTTTGTACCAACCTTCGAGTCGATCGTGGCTGCCCGGCTGTCACGCGGCGGCGACGTCGGGTCTGATCGGCCCTCAGCAGGATCGCTCCGACAGGTCCGGTGGGTCCGACGGCCTGGTGCCGGATCCCTGACCTGCGGTTTTCCTCCTGAGCTGCGCGCGCATCCACCGATCGGATGATGCCGGTATCAACCGGAAAGCTCGCCGGGACTGGCCGGTCGGCCGACGAATCGCGGTGGGCGACAGGGCAAATATCAAGTGGACCGGGATTTCGCCCCCACACCGCGTCTGTCGAGGCCTTCCGTGCTGTACCTGCCGTCCCTCAGGAGGAGAACCGTGATGACGACCGCATTGGACCAGCGGCTGCTCGACGCCGCGCCCGCCGGCGATGTGGCCGCCGTCCGGTCCGCCCTGGCCGCCGGGGCCGACCTGGAGGCACGGGATCCGCAGGGGCGGACGGCGCTGCTGGCCGCCGCGCTGGCCGATCAGGTGGCCGTCGCCGAGTTCCTGGTGGCGGCGGGCGCGGATCCGGATGCGCAGGACCACCGGGAGGACAGCCCGTGGCTGGTCACCGGCGTCACCGGCAGTGTCGCCATGATGCGGGCGCTGCTGGTCGCCGGTCCGGATTTCGGGCTGACCAACCGCTTCGGCGGGATCAGCCTGATACCCGCCGCCGAGCGCGGCCATGTCGCCTACGTCCAGGCGGTGTTGGCGGAGACCGACCTCGATGTCGACCACGTCAACCGCCTGGGGTGGACGGCCCTGCTGGAGGCCGTGATCCTCGGCGACGGCGGCCGCCCGCACACCGAGATCGTCCGCCTGCTGCTCGCCGCCGGCGCCGATCCGCAGCTCGCCGACGCCGACGGTGTGACGGCGCTCCAGCACGCCGAGCGCCGCGGCTTCACCGGCATCGCCGCACTGCTGCGCGCGGCCGCAGCCGATTCGTGGAAGGGAGACGCCTCATGACCGCCCGCCGACGGCGCACCGCACTGCCGCTGCTGGCCGCCGTCCCGGCGCTGGCCGCCCTGCTGGCAGGCTGCGCCACACCGGACGGCGACGGACCGGGCCCGGCCGCTCCGGCCGCCCGGACGGCACCCGCTCCGTCCGCCGACGCGGCGCCCGCCGGCCTGCCCACTCCGGAGGGCACGCTGCTGGTCGCCGACTTCGGGGCGGACACCGTGACGTTCGTCGACCCGGAGCGCGGCGCGATCGGTTCGGTGCGGGTCGGCACCGCCCCGTACGCGGTGGCGCTCGGGGCGGACGGCCAGGCCTGGGTGAGCACCGCCGAGGGCGTCGCAGAGGTGGACACCCACACCCGCTCGCTGCTGCGGAGCATCGCGTACCGCACCGGCACCGGCCCGGCCGAGACCGGCGAGTACCGAGGGGGCGGCATGGGGCTGGCGCTGTCGCCGGACGGCAGCCGCCTGTACGTCGGGGTCAACATACCGGGGATGAACGGGGTGTTGGAGGTGATCGACACGGCGTCCGGCCAGGTCACCGGGGTCGCCCCGGTGGGGCGGCGGCCGTTCGACGTGGACGTGTCGGCCGACGGCCGGGAGGTGTACGCCACCGGCCACGACTCCTTCGACGTCACCGTGGTGGCCGCCGAGGGGTTGGCCACCCGCCGGATCCAGGTCGCACCGTACGGGACGGAGGGCGGGCTCGGATCCTGGCTGAAACCGCACTACGCGGCGGTCCGGCCCGGTGACGGCAGGCTGCTGCTCCCGTTCGAGGGCGAGCGGCTGGCCGTGGTCGACCCGGCCACGGGGCAGGTGTCGATCGAGCCGATGACGGCCAACACCCACCAGCACGGCGCCACCGTCGCCCCGGACGGCCGGCTGCTGGTGGTCGGCAGCGGCCCCATCACCAGGGACGACACCGGGCCGAGCCTGACCGTCCGCCAACCGGACGGCCGCGAACGGGTCTACCCGCTCGGCCTCCCGCACGAGAACGTCGCCCTCTCCCGGGACGGGCGGACGGCGTACGTCACCGGCGGCTTCACCCGGGACGGCGCGTGGGACGGGATCACCCTGGTCGATCTCGAATCCGGTGCCACCCACCGCCTGGAGGTAGGACACCGCCCGTTGGGGGTCGCCGTGCTCTGACATCCGATCGCGGCCCGCCCGTCGTCCCTGTCCCACCCATGCGGGCGGCAGGTGGCCGGCGGGCCCCGGCTAGGGTGAGCGGATGCTCGTGCCTGCTGACCTGCCCACGCCGTTGACGGTGGTCGACGACCCGGAGCTCGCCGCCGCAGGGGTCGAGCTGAGGCTCAAGCGGGACGACCTGGCGCACCCGACCGTGCCGGGCAACAAGTGGCGGAAGCTCGCGCCGAACCTGGAGCGGGCCCTCGCGGACGGCTGCAAGGCGCTGCTCACCTACGGCGGGGCGTACTCGACGCACGTGCGGGCGGTGGCCGCGGCGGCGCGGGCGCTCGGGTTGGCGAGTGTCGGGGTGATCCGCGGGGCCGAGCTGGCCGGGATGCCGCGGAACTGGTCGCTGGCCCGGGCCGAACGGGACGGGATGGCACTGGAGTTCGTCGAGCGCTCCGTCTACCGCGAGCTCGCCCCTGGGCGGCACGAGCACCGGCCCGGGCACTTCGTGCTGCCCGAGGGCGGCTCGAACGCGGCGGCGGTGCGCGGGGCGGCGGTGGTCGCGGAGGAGTTGGCCGCGCAGTTGCCGGGCATGGGCGCGGCGGACGTGGTGTGCTGCCCGGTCGGCACCGGCGGGACGCTGGCGGGCATCGCCGCCGGACTGCCGCTGGACGCACGGGCGTTGGGCGTGGCGGTGCTGCGCGGCGAGGGCTACCTGGAGCGCGAGGTGGGGGCCCTGCAACTGGCGGCCTACGGGCGGGAGTTCGACAACTGGCGGCTGGTGCACGGCTGGCACGGCGGCGGGTACGGCCGGGTGCCGGAGGAGCTGGAGCGGTTCGCCGCGCGGTTCGAGGCCAGGCACGGGGTGCCGGTGGAGCGGCGGTACGTGGCGAAGGCGCTGTCCGCGGTGTACGACCTGGCCCGGGCGGGGGAGTTGGCGGGCCGCCGGGTCACCCTCGTGGTGACCGGCCTGCCGGATCCGGATCCGGATCCGGATCCCGCGGGCCCGTGACGGACCCGGACCCGGCCCGCGTCGTCGCCGTCGTGTCGCAGGCGTGGCGCGGGCCGGGTCGGCGGGGCTCAGCCGAAGCTGAGGTCGCTGCAGAGATCGCTGTCGGCAGGGCGGGTGTTGCCCGTGATGCCCTCCGGGATGGCGGACGGGACGCTGCCGCCGGACGCCCCGGGGACGGGGGTGTCGGCGCCGGCCCGGTCCTGGCCGAGGGTCAGGGTGAGGCCGTCGCCGCCGGAGCCGGCGCGGACTTCCGCACCCGGGTACAGCTGGGCGAGGTGCTCGGCGGCGGACCGCTGCCCGGGCGCGTACTCGATCAGCGTGGTGGACCGGGCGGCGGTGTTGCTGCCGAGCGTGATGTCGCGGTAGCCGTTGCTGCGCAGCGCGAGTTCGGTGCGCCCGGCCAGCCCGCTCGACTTGGCGGCGTTGTGGATCAGGATCGGCACGTCCGGGTTCATGCCCTCGGGGCTGCCGGTGGCCGACGGGCTCCCGGGGGCGGACGGACTGCCGGAGGCCCCGGGCGACGCGCTCCCGGACGCACCGGCGGACGGGACGCCCGACGGGTCGCCCGAGGCACCTGCGGACGGGCTCGCGGAAGCACTCGCGGGGTCGTCGGTGAGGCGGCCGTCCAGGGTGCGGTCCTGGCGGAGCAGGTTCCACAGGATGCTCGCGTCGGGCTGCACGATGGCGACCCGGGCGCCCTGGAAGCGCCAGGGCAGGGTGACGAACTGGATGTCGCCGAGCTTGATGTTCCGCAGCGACTGGGCGAACTCGGCGAGCTTGTACGGCGATCCGAGGCCGGGGTCGACGGTGAGCGACTTGGTGGCGGCGTCGGCCAGCGGCAGCAGGGTGGTCAGGTCGAAGCCGTCCTTCTGCACCTTGCTGATCAGCGAGGACACGAACGCCTGCTGACGGCGCATCCGGCCGATGTCGGAGCCGTCGCCGAGGCCGTGCCGGGCGCGGACGTAGTCGACCGCCTGCTGCCCGGAGACGGTCTGGCGGCCCTGGGCCAGCTGGATGCCGTAGGAGTTGACGTCGTTGGGGACGCACACGTCCACCCCGCCGACGGCCTCGGTGATGGCGGCGAAGCCCTTGAAGTCGACGACCAGGGTGTGGTCCACCCGCAGGCCGGTCAGTTCCTCGACGGTGTTCTGCGTGCAGGCGGGGTTGCCGTTCTTGAACTCGCCCACGGTGAAGGCCGAGTTGAACATCTGGTTGGCCCGGGCGTTGGTCCAGCGGCCGTCCGCGAGGCGGCACGGCGGGATGGTGACCAGGGTGTCCCGGGGGATCGACACGCCGACGGCGTGTTTGTGATCGGCGTAGACGTGCAGCAGGATCGCGGTGTCGGAGTGCCCGACCCCCTCGTCACCGCCGCCGAGGTCGCTGTTGCCGTCGTTGCGGGTGTCGGAGCCGAGCAGCAGGATGTTGACGGGCGGCCCGCCGCCGCCGGTGGGTGCGGGCGGCCCGGCCGGCGGGCGGCTGGAGGCGATGCCTTCGGGGGAGAAGGTCGTGATGTTGTGGTCGAGCCGCTGGTAGTACCAGGCGCCGAGTCCGGCGGCGACGACCACCAGCACGGCGGTGGTCGCTCCGAGGCCCTGGGCTATTCGGCGGCCTCTTCGGCGGCGTGGTGGAGCCGCGGCAGGGCTCTGGGTGGCGTCGGTCATCGGTCCGGGATCTCTCTGCGCGCAACGGGAACTGGTGCCCGAGGGGCGGCACTTACCGCCTCCGCGACACTGCGGAGGGGGCGGTCGTCACCACTTAGACGGTGCGGCGACGGGAATGGTTACACGCGAACCATCATTTCCGAGAGATTTTTCGACCCTCGAACCGGGGTGCCCCCGAACCGCTCGGAGGACTCCCTGGTGGGCGGCCCGAGGGGCGCTCCGACGGGTGGTCAGCCGGGTGGTCAGCCGGGGGTCGAGGAGTCGAGCATCCGCCGCAGCAGGTCCCGCAGTTGGGACCGCTCGGAGGCGTCCAGCGCGGCCAGCGGCTCACGGGCGAAGTTGAGCGACTCGCGGAGCTCGGAGGAGGCCGACAGGCCCGAGTCGGTGGCGGCCACCAGCTTCACCCGGCGGTCCTGCGGGTCGGCCTCGCGGGTGACGAAGCCGCGGCCCTCCAGCCGGTCGACGATGCCGGTGATGTTGGACGGCTCGCAGGAGAGGGTCTGCGCGATGTGCCGCATCGGCATCGGTCCGCGCCGCAACAGGGCCAGCACCTTGGCCTGCGCGCCGGTCAACGAGCGGGCCGCGGCGGCCTCCTCGTACTCGCGGTGGAAGAGCCCGACCAGGCGCGCCATGAGGTCGACGACCTCCACGGTGATCGGGTCGGCGGTCGGGACGGGCGCCTCTTCCATGGCCTGCTCCTTCTCCATGGGTCCGATTCTAGCTGAACAGTTGACAACATGAACCTTTCATCCACAGGATTACTTGAGACAGTGAACCTTTCAGGTTGACGGAGGAATGTGAGATGGCAGAGCAGGACCTTCCCGCGACCGGCCGTGAGTGGCACCTGGCCGCCCGCCCGCAGGGCTGGCCGGTGGCGAGCGACTTCGCCCTGGTCGAGGCCCCGGTCCGGCAGCCCGGCCCGGGTGAGATCGTCGTGCGCAACGCCTACCTGTCCGTGGATCCGTACATGCGCGGAAGGATGAACGACCAGGAGTCCTACGTCCCGCCGTTCGCGCTCGGGGAGCCGATGGACGGCGGCGCGGTCGGCCGGGTGGTCGCCAGCAACGCCGAGGGCTTCGAGGCCGGCGACGCCGTGCTGCACGGGCTGGGCTGGCGCGAGTACGCCACGGTGAACGCGGCGCACGCCGTCAAGGTCGACCCGGAACTCGCGCCGCTGTCCGCCTACTTGGGCGTGCTGGGGATGCCGGGCCTGACCGCGTACGCCGGTCTGCTGGAGGTCGCCTCGTTCCGGGCCGGCGACGTGGTGTTCGTCTCCGGCGCGGCCGGGGCGGTCGGCTCGCTGGTCGGCCAGATCGCCCGGCTCAAGGGCGCGGCGCGGGTGGTCGGCTCGGCCGGCTCCGCGGAGAAGGTCGCCACCCTGGTCGACGGCTACGGCTTCGACGCCGCCTTCAACTACAAGGACGGCCCGGTCGCCGAGCTGCTCGCCAAGGCCGCCCCCGAGGGCATCGACGTCTACTTCGACAACGTCGGCGGCGACCACCTGGAGGCCGCGATCGGCGCCCTGCGGGTGCACGGCCGGGCCACCCTGTGCGGGGCCATCGCCCAGTACAACGCCACCTCCGCGCCCACCGGGCCGCGCAACCTGGCGCTGGCCATCGGCAAGCGGCTGCGCCTGCAGGGCATGCTGGTCAGCGACCACGGCGCGCTGCGCGGCCAGTTCCTGGAGGAGGTCGGCGGCTGGCTCCGGGACGGCTCGCTGCGCTACGACGAGACCGTCGTCGAGGGAGTGGAGAACACCGCGGAGGCCTTCATCGGCATGCTGCGCGGCGTCAACACCGGAAAGATGGTCGTCCAGGTCTGACGCGGCCAGTCGCGGCCGGCCGCGGCCGGTCTCGGCCGACGGGGCGGAACGGCCCTGAATCGGATGATCCGACAGTAGGTCAACTGCACCGCCGTCAATTCGCCTCCACCGGGCGCGCGCTCCGGTGGGGGCGCGCGTTTAGGGCCGTTCGGGGGAGGTGAGCGCTGTGGGGGTAGACCTCCCGGGGGAACCGACTAGCATGGAGTGAAAGCTTGTCCGTTTTGCTCGATTTGATGACCTAATGTCGAATAAGTTGAGCGTCACGGGGTAGCCACTGGTCAGTACCTACCGGCGACGGCGCGAGGCAGCTGGGGAAGGCGACCCTCGTCCACAGCCAGGAGGTCCCGGTGACGACACGTGGTGTGCTCTACATCCACTCCGCGCCACGCGCGCTGTGCCCGCACGTCGAGTGGGCGGTGGCGGGCGCCCTCGGCGTGCGGGTCAACCTCGACTGGATCCGGCAGCCCGCCGCGCCCGGCCACTGGCGGTCCGAACTCTCCTGGCACGGGGAGCCCGGTACCGCCTCCAAGCTCGCCTCCGCGCTGCGCGGCTGGCAGTTGATGCGCTACGAGGTGACCAGCGAGCCCTGCGCCACGGCGGAGGGCGAGCGGTACTCGTCCACGCCGAGCCTCGGCATCTTCCACGCCGTCACCGGCATCCACGGCGACATCCTGATCCCCGAGGACCGGCTGCGGGCCGTGCTGCTGCGCTCCCGCAGCGAGGGCAGCGACCTGGAGACGGAGATCGGCCGGCTGCTCGGCAAGCCGTGGGACGACGAGTTGGAGCCGTTCCGGTACGCCGGGGAGGGCGCGCCGGTGCGCTGGCTCCACCAGGTGGTGTGAGGCGGGAGAGACAGGGCCGGCCCGGCACTCGCGAGGAGTGCCGGGCCGGCCCCGTGGTGTCGCGGCGTCAGACGGTGCGGAAGGCCAGCACCACGTTGTGGCCGCCGAAGCCGAAGGAGTTGTTGAGGGCGGCGATGCGGCCCTCGACCGGGAGCTTGCGGGGCTCGTCGCGGACGATGTCGGCGTCGATGTCGTCGTCCAGGTCGACCACGTTGATGGTCGGCGGGGCGATCCGGTGGTGCAGGGCGAGGACGGTGGCGACCGTCTCGATGCCGCCGGCGCCGCCGAGCAGGTGGCCGGTCATCGACTTGGTGGCGGAGATCGCCACGTGGTCGAGGTGCTCGCCGAGCTCCCGGCTCAGCGCCTTGACCTCGGCGGTGTCACCCTGCGGGGTGGAGGTGGCGTGCGCGTTGACGTGCACCACCTCGGCCTTGTCGAGGTCGTTGCGGTCGAACAGGTCGGCGATGGCGCGGGCCACGCCGGCGCCGGTGGGCTCCGGCTGGGCGATGTGGTGGGCGTCCGAGGACAGGCCCTGGCCGATCGCCTCGCAGTACACGCGGGCCCCGCGGGCGGCGGCGTGCTCGGCGGACTCCAGCACGATCACGCCGGCGCCCTCGCCGAGCACGAAGCCGTCGCGGGCCTTGTCGTACGGGCGGGAGGCGTGCTCGGGGTCGTCGTTGTTCTTGGACATCGCCATCATGTTGGAGAAGGCGACGATCGGCAGCGGGTGGACCGCCGCCTCGGTGCCGCCGGCCACCACGACGTCGGCGCGGCCGCTGCGGATCATCTCGATCGCGTAGCCGATCGCCTCGGCGCCGGAGGCACAGGCGGAGACGGGGGTGTGCACGCCGGCCCGGGCGCCGACCTCCAGGCCGACGTTGGCGGCCGGGGAGTTGGGCATCAGCATCGGGACGGTGTGCGGGGAGACCTTGCGGACGCCCTGGTTCTTCAGCACGTCGTACTGGTCGAGCAGGGTGGTGACGCCGCCGATGCCGGAGGCGATGACCGCGCCCAGGCGCTCGGGGGCCAGCTCGGTGGAGTCGTCGGTGGCCGGGGCCTCGAAGCCCGCGTCCTTCCACGCCTCGCGGGCGGCGATCAGCGCGAACTGGGCCGAGCGGTCCAGCTTGCGGGCCACCGGGCGGGGCAGGATCTCGGACGGCTCGACGGCGACCCGGGCGGCGATCCGGACCGGCAGGTCGGCGGCCCACTCCTCGGTGAGCGCGCGGACCCCGGACCGGCCGGCCAGCAGGCCCTCCCAGAATGTGGCGGCGTCGCCGCCCAGCGGCGTGAAGGCGCCGATACCCGTGACGACCACGGTGCGGTTTTCAGCAGTCACTGGTTTCTTCTTCTCTCACGTTGAGCGTTGAGCGGAGGGCCGGACGAGCCGGCGAACCGGACGAGCCGGAGGGAAAGGGGGCCGGTCGGGGCGCGGCTGGCGCTCCCCGACCGGCGGCCTGACGGCAGGTCAGACGTTGGCGACGATGAAGTTCACCGCGTCGCCGACGGTCTTGAGGTTCTTGACCTCGTCGTCCGGGATCTTCGCGCCGAAGCGCTCCTCGGCGGCGACGACGACCTCGACCATGGACAGCGAGTCGACGTCCAGGTCGTCGGTGAAGGACTTGTCGAGCTCGACGTCCTCGACCGGAATGCCGGCGATCTCGTTCACGATCTCGGCGAGACCTTCGAGAACCTCGGTCTGGGTAGCCATATCGGCTGCTCCTCTTCGGTGGTGACGGCGGACGGTCCGACGGACCGCCGCGGGTTTCAGGTGGTGCGGAGAAAAAACGCCTAGGGGAGAGTAACGACTGCTGCGGCGTAGACCAGTCCGGCCCCGAAGCCGATGATCAGCGCGAGGTCGCCGCTCTTGGCCTCGCCGCGCTCCAGCATCCGCTCCATGGCGAGCGGAATGGAGGCGGCGGAGGTGTTGCCGGTCTCGACGATGTCGCGGGCCACCGGGACCTCGGCGGGCAGCTTCAGCGTCTTGATCATGGCGTCGATGATGCGCATGTTGGCCTGGTGCGGGATGAACGCGCCGAGCTGGTCGGCGGTGATCCCGGCGGCGTCCAGCGCCTGCTGGGCGACCTTCGCCATGTCGTACACGGCCCAGCGGAAGACCGTCTGGCCCTCCATCCGCAGGGCGGGCCACTTGGTCTCCTCGCCCGCGCCGTTGACGGCGTCCGGCTTGGCGAACGCGGTGTCCCAGGCCTGGGTCTGCGAGATCACCTCGGCCTGCGAGCCGTCCGCGCCCCAGACCACCTTGCCGATGCCGGGGGTGTCGGACGGGCCGACGATCGCGGCGCCCGCGCCGTCGCCGAAGATGAACGCGGTCGAGCGGTCCGACTGGTCGGTCAGGTCGGAGAGCCGCTCCACGCCGATCACCAGCACGTACTCGGCGCTGCCGCCGCGCACCATGCCGTCGGCCAGGCTCAGGCCGTAGCCGAAGCCCGCGCAGGCGGCGGAGATGTCGAACGCGGGGGCGGTGCCGCAGCCGAGGCGCTGGGCGATCTCGGTGGCGATCGCCGGGGTCTGCTTCAGGTGCGAGACGGTGGCGACGATGACGCCGCCGATCTGCTCCGGAGCGATCCCGGACATCGTGATGGCCCTGGACGCCGCCTGCACCGACATCTCGGCGACGGTCTCCTCCGGACCGGCCCAGCGGCGCTCCGCGATGCCGGACCGCGAGCGGATCCACTCGTCCGAGGAGTCGATCCAGTTCAGCACCTCGGAGTTCGGGATCACCCGGGTCGGGCGGTAGCCGCCGACCCCGAGGATGCGCGAGAACTGGGCGCCGGTGGCCGGCTTGATGGTGACGCTCATGCGGACTTCTCCTGGTTGCCGTGCTCGGCCACGAGCTCGCGGGCCCGGTCGAGATCGGCGGGGGACTTCAGGGCCAGCGTGGCGACGCCCTTGACGTTCCGCTTGACCAGATTGGTGAGGGTTCCGGCGGGGGACAGCTCGATCACGGCGGTCGCGCCCAGCTGCTGCAGGGTCTCCATGCACAGGTCCCAGCGGACCGGGTTGGACACCTGCGAGACCAGACGGGCCAGCACCTCGGCGCCGTCGCCGACCACCTTGCCGTCCTTGTTGGACACGTACGCCACCGCCGGGTCGGCCGCCGTCAGCGTCGGCGCCAGCTTCTCCAGCCGGGCCACGCCCGGGGCCATGTGCGCGGTGTGGAACGCGCCCGCGACCTTCAGCGGGATCAGCCGCGCGCCGGCCGGCGGGTCCGCCTTCAGCGCGGCCAGCTGCTCCAGCGTGCCGGCCGCGACGATCTGGCCGCCGCCGTTGTTGTTCGCGGGGGTGACCCCGTGCTCGGCGAGCTTCGCGGCGACCGCCTCCGGGTCGCCGCCGAGCACCGCCGCCATGCCGGTCGCGGTGGCCGCGGCGGCCTCCGCCATGCCGAGGCTGCGCTCGCGGACGAAGGCCAGCGCGTCCTGCTCGGACAGCACCCCGGCCAGCGCCGCGGCGGTGATCTCGCCCACACTGTGGCCGGCCAGCGCGCCGACCGACGCCGCGACGCCGTGCGGCAGCAGCGCCTGAGCGGTCACCAGGCCGGCGGCCACCAGCAGCGGCTGGGCGACGGCGGTGTCCTTGATCTCCTCCTCGGAGGCCTCGGTTCCGGCGTGCACCAGGTCGAGGCCGGCCACCTCCGACCACTGGCGCAGCCGGTCGGCGACGCCGTCCAGTTCGAGCCAGGGGTTGAGGAAGCCGGGAGTCTGGGCACCCTGTCCAGGGGCGACGATAACGAGCACGGTTCAACCCTCTCTCGCCGGACGCCGTGGGGCGGGTAGGCGACGATGACGAAGAAAAGCACGTCGGATTGTGGATTCCCTACAGTTCGATCAGCCCTGATCAGGCCCGGAACCGAGACGCCCCAGGGCAAGGGCGATGCGCAGGGTGAACGCCGAACGCACGTCCGACGGAGCATAGCCGGTGACATCAGTCACACGACGCAGCCGGTAGCGGACGGTGTTCGGGTGGACGAAGAGCATCCGGGCCGCGCCCTCCAGGGAGGACGCCTGCTCCAGATAGACACTCAGCGTCTCCAGGAGTGCCGAACCGGCCTCCTCCAGGGGTGTGTAGATCTCCTCCACCAGCTGACGGCGCGCCACCTCGTCGCCCGCCAGCGCGCGCTCCGGCAGCAGGTCGTCGGCGAGCACCGGGCGGGGCGCGTCCGGCCAGGCGGCGCACGCCTTCAGGCCCTGCGCCGCCGCGTGCGCCGAGCGCGTCGCCGACAGCAGGTCGCCGACCGTCGGGCCGACCACCACCGGGCCCGGCGCGAACTGGCCGATCAGCGCCCGCGCGGCGTGCACCGGCTCCTTCTCGCCGCCGACCACCACCACCAGGCGCCGGCCCAACACCCCCGTCAGCACGTGCAGTTTCGCGTACCGGGCAGCCCGCCGGATGGCCTCCACCACCAGCTCGCTGTCACCGTCCGGGGCACTGCCCATCACCACCCGCACCTGGCTCGGCTGACCCCAGCCCAGCGCCGCCGCCCGGGACAGCACGCCCTCGTCGGCGTCCCCCGACAGCAGCGAGTTGACCACCAGCGCCTCCAGCCGGGCGTCCCACGCGCCGCGCGCCTCCGCGGCCTGCGCGTACACCTGCGCGGTGGCGAACGCGATCTCCCGGGCGTAGACCAGCACCGACTCGCGCATGCCCGCCTCGTCGCCGGGCGCGGCCACCTCCTCGATGGCCTCCTCCATCACCTCGATCGTGGTGCGGATCAGCTCCACCGTCTGCCGCAGCGTGATCGCCCGGGTCAGCTCGCGCGGCGCGGTGCCGAACACGTCGGTGGAGATCGCCTGCGGCGCCTCCGGGTGCCGGTACCACTCGGTGAACGCCGCGATGCCCGCCTGCGCGACCAGGCCGATCCACGACCGGTGCTCCGGCGGCATCCGCCGGTACCACGCCAGTTGATCGTCCATCCGGGCGATCGCCGCGGACGCCAGCTTGCCCGCCGACTTCTCCAGCCGCTTCAGCGTCGCCGCCCGCAGCTCGGCGCGGTCGGCCGCCAGGCGGCGCTCCTCGGCGGTCATCCGGCCGCGACCCGGCACCGCGGCGGCGCGGGTCGGCTGCGCCGGACGTCTCGCCGACCTCTTCTCCGGGGCGGGGGACTCGCCGGACGACCGGTCGGATGCTTTGTCGGGTTTCGCTGAAGCGGATGGCACGGCACTAGCCTGCCTCACGCGGACGGGTGCTCGTGCACACCCCGCGCCGAGAAGGCCGGTGGCACCCGTCACACCGGCTACCGTGGTGCCCGTGAGCGTGGATTCCTCGCCCCAGGACGGGCACCCCTTCGAACCCTCCGAACCCGCGTTCGCGGCCGTCCGGAAGGAGCGCGGCCGCGCCGACCTCCGCCGCACCGCCGAGCGTTACCTGTCGGAACCCGCCGAAGGCATCACCACCCGGCACTCCTTCTCCTTCGCCGGCCACTACGACCCGAAGAACACCTCCTTCGGCGCGCTGCTCGCCTGCAACGAGGAGACCCTCGCGCCCGGCGCCGGGTACGACGCGCACCGGCACACCGACACCGAGATCGTCACCTGGGTGCTCTCCGGCGCCCTCGCCCACCGCGACGACGCGGGGCACGCGAGCGTGGTCCGGCCCGGGATGGTGCAGGTGCAGTCGGCGGGGGCGGGCATCACGCACACGGAACGGAACCCGGGCGGGGCCGACAGCGCTGTGACGTTTCTTCAAATGTGGCTCCAGCCCGACGAGTTCGGCTCCCCGCCGGGGTTCGGGCTCCGGTCGGTCGAGGCGGCGGACGGGCTGACGCTGCTGGCTTCCGGGCGGCCCTCCGACGATGCGCTGCGCCTGCGGCGGGCCGACGCGGCCCTCTGGCTGGTCCGGGCCCGGGCGTGGGCTCCGCTGCCCGAGCTTCCGGCCGCGCCCTACCGCTACGTGCACGTGGTCGCCGGGTCGGTCGGCTACCGGACGGTGCCGGGACCGCAGGGCGGCGGGCGCTCGGCGAGCGCGGGCGACGCGATCCGGATCACGGGCGACGCGTTCGCGGATCCGACGGCGGGGGAGGGCGGGGTGGAGTTGCTGCTCTGGGAGATGCACACGCCTGTGCAGTTCGGCTGAGCGCACAATCAGGGGCGCGGGGAGACTGGCGCGAGCGGGTGGGCGCGAAGACAGGGGCGCGGGGAACTGCGCGACAAGCGCAAGTCACGTCCGCAAGGTCGCGATCAAGTGCAGGTCATTGTCCTGCGTCGCGATCTTACGGACGGGCATCTTCCGCTTCGCGCAGTTCCCCGCGCCCCTGGTTGTGCGCTCCCTGGTTTCGCGCCCGGTGCGCTCAGTTCTCCGCGAGGATCGAGTCGCTGAGCTGGGGCCAGACCTCGGCCGCCCAGGGGCCGAAGTCGCGGTCGGTGAGGGCGAGGCAGGCGAGGTCGGCGGTGGGGTCGACCCAGAGGAAGGTGCCGGACTGGCCGAAGTGGCCGAAGGTGGCGGGGGAGTTGGCGGTGCCGGTCCAGTGCGGGGTCTTGTGGTCGCGGATCTCGAAGCCGAGGCCCCAGTCGTTGGGGCGGCGGTGGCCGAAGCCGGGGAGGACGCCGTTGGTGCCGGGGAAGGCCACCTCGCGGGTCGCGGCGTGCAGGGTGGCGGGGTCGAGCAGCTTCGGGGACTGGAGCTCCGCGGCGAAGCGGACCAGGTCGGCGGCGGTGGAGAGGCCGCCCGCGCCGGCGGGCGCGCGGTGGGCGGTGTTGATCAGGGTGGCGTGCATGCCGAGCGGCTGGAAGACGGCCTCGGCCGCGTACTGGGCGAACGGGATGCCGGAGGCGTGCTCCAGGATGGCGGCGAGGACGTCGAAGCCGGCGTTGGAGTAGAGGCGGCGGTTGCCGGGGGCGGCCATCACCCGGTTCTCGTCGAAGGCCAGGCCGGAGGTGTGGGCCAGCAGGTGGCGGACGGTGGAGCCGTCGGGGCCCGCCGGGTCGTCGAGTTCGAAGACGCCTTCCTCGACGGCGATCAGCGCGGCGTACGCGCTGAGCAGCTTGGTGACGGAGGCGAGCGGGAACAGGTGGTCCTGCGGTCCGTGCGTGCCGAGCACGGCGCCGTCGCTTCCGCGGACGACCGCCGCAGCGGCGTGGGGTACCGGCCAGTCCTCGATCATGCGCAAGCTCTGCATGGGCGGAACTCTAAACGACCGGTGGGGAGATGCGATGTGCCAGGCTTGCTTGGAGTGCGCTCCAACTGAGTAGCGTCGGAGCCGTCGTCGCCGAGAGCGGGAGTCAGTCCAGATGGCACAGCGGGATTCGCAACTGTCCGGGTGCGAGCAGGCGTTCGGCGCGCCGAGCGTGGCGCCCGACCGGACGCCGCGGCACGGGATCAGCGAGGTCTCCGCGGCCAGCGGCCTCTCGGCGCACACGCTGCGCTGGTACGAGCGGATCGGCCTGCTCGATCCGGTGGACCGCTCGCACGCGGGGCAGCGCCGCTACAGCGACGCGGATCTGGCCCGGCTGGCGTTCCTGACCAAGCTCCGGCTGACCGGGATGCCGGTGGCCGACATGGTCCGGTACGTCGAACTGGTGCGGGACGGGAACTCCACCCGGGCGGACCGCCGGCAGCTGCTGGTGGACCACCGGGCGGAGGTCCGGCAGCGGCTCGCGGACCTGCACGCGACGCTCGCCGTGATCGATCGGAAGATCGAACTCTACGGCGAGCCTCCTGCGGCCGACGGCGACGACGGGACGACTTTGACGCGGGCGTGCAGCCCGACCGAGGACAGGAAGAGCGCATGAGCGGCATCAAGACCACCCGGCTCGGCAGCAACGGCCCCGTCGTGGGCGTGCAGGGCCTGGGCTGCATGGGGATGAGCGAGTTCTACGGCCCGACCGACACCGAGGAGGCGCTGGCCACCCTCGGCCGGGCGCTGGAGCTCGGGGTGACCCTGTTCGACACCGCCGACGTCTACGGCTCGGGCGCCAACGAGGAGCTGATCGGCCCGTTCGTCCGGGCGCACCGCGACCGGGTGGTGCTGGCCACCAAGTTCGCCATCGAGCGGCGCGCCGACGACCCCGCGTACCGGGGCGTCAACAACGACCCCGCCTACATCCGGCGCTCGGTGGACGCCTCGCTGCGCCGGCTCGGCGTCGACGAGATCGACCTGTACTACATGCACCGGCGCGACCCGAAGGTGCCGCTGGCCGAGTCGGTCGGGGCGATGGCCGAGCTGGTCGCGGCCGGCAAGGTGAAGCACCTGGGCCTGTCCGAGGTGACCGGTCCGGAGCTGCGGGAGGCGTACGCGGTGCACCCGATCGCGGCGCTGCAGTCGGAGTGGTCGCTGTTCGCCCGGGGCCCGGAGCGCAGCGCGGTGCCCGCGGCGGCCGAGCTGGGCGTGGCGCTGGTGCCGTACTCGCCGCTCGGCCGGGGCTTTCTGACCGGGGCGTTCGCGGACGCCGGGCAGCTCGGTGCGGACGACTTCCGGCGCCACCTGCCGCAGTTCACCGGCGAGAACGCGGCCGGGAACGCGGAGCTGGTCGAGCCGATCCGGAAGGTCGCCGCCGAGCGCGGGGCGACGGCGGCGCAGGTCGCGCTGGCCTGGGTGCAGCAGCGGGCCGAGGTGCACGGCCTGGCGGTGGTGCCGATCCCCGGCACCCGCAGGCGCAGCCGGCTGGAGGAGAACGCCGCCGCCACCGAACTCACGCTGACGGCGGAGGAGTTGGCCGTGCTGGAGCCGATCGGCGGCCGGGTGCAGGGGGCCCGCTACGCGGACATGAGCGCCACCTCGGACGCCCGGGAAGTGTGAGGGGCGCCGTCAATTGCCCTGGGCGGTCGGGCGGCTGACGTCGCTGTAGTGGCCGAGGGCGATCGCGGCGAAGTTGTGGCGGCTGGCGGTGCCCTCGGCCAGGTAGCCGTTGTGGCCGCTGGCGCCCGACGAGGAGATCGGGGTGGCGCCGAACTCCTGGGTGGTCGGGTCGGCGCCGTGGCCGAGGCCGCCGACCTCCAGGTAGGGCACGTTGCCGATCCAGTCGCCGGAGTTGCGGGCCGCCCACACCCGGACGCCGGTGCCGAGCTCGGCGGCCGACTCGACGCCCATCCCGGGGCTGCCGAACGCCACCAGGTCGGTGGGTCGCGCGTCGTGCACGGTCGGCGCGGCGGTGCCGCACACCACCGAGCCGTAGGAGTGGCACAGCAGCGCGGGCGGCGCCTCCGGGTGGGTGGTCTGCCGCAGTCCGGCGAGCAGCCGTTCCAGGCGCGGCGCGGCGGCCTCGGCGAGCCGGGAGGTGGCGGCGTCCGGGCCGAGGCCCTGCGGGGTGACGTAGCCGGTCCAGGCGATCACCGCGGTGCGGGTGCCGGGGGCCTGGGCGCGCTCCTCGGCGAGCAGGGCGCGGGCCATGCCGGCGGGGGAGCGCAGCGGTTCGACGGCCTGGTCGAAGTGGCCGAGGTCGGCGTCCGAGCCGGGCACCAGGACGGCGACCCGCTGGGCGGCGGCCAGGTTGCCGTACACCTCGCTGACCAGGCCGCGGCCGCGCGGGTCGAACGCCAGGATCTGCCGGCCGTCGGCGAGCAGCGCCTCGGAGTCGTTGGCGCGGGAGACGGCCAGCGCCCGGACGGTCGGGTCCAGGGTGCGGTCCTCGGCGCGCTGCCGGGCCCGGTCGCGTTCGGCGGCGATCGCCTCCCGGTTGGCGCGGTACCGGACGCCCAGCGGCGCGCCGTCCAAGTTGCCGACCACCAGCGGGTATTCGAGGATCAGCCGGTCGATCTCGGCGTTCGTCAGGGAGGCGAAGAAGGCGGCGACGGCGGCCGGGTCGGCGGTGGCCGGATCCGGCAGGGTGCGGCCGAAGGAGTTGTCGGCGACCCAGGCGGCGCTGCCGGCGGGGGGCGTGGTGATGGCCAACTGCTCGCTGGACGCGGTGGCCTGGGCGACCGCCGCACCCGCGTCCACCAGGGCCGCGCAGCCCGCGAACACGCCGATCAGAATCCGCTTGACCCGCCTGCGGTGCATCGCGTCCACTCCCTCGGGCCGGTACATCGCAGCGGGCCGGGCCCGATGGTGCTACGACTGCCAACTACTAGTCAGCCAGATTAGAGGGCGGCAGACGCGCCGGGCAGGGGCCAAACAGTGTTCCGTGTCACATTCGCCCGGACGCTACCGCTCGTACCCGGCCCGGGCCCGCTTCGGCGCGACGGACCGCCAGGCGTCGGTGAGCAGCTCGCCCAGCTCCGCCGGCTCCACCAGCGCCAGTTGCACCCGCACCCAGCCGAACCGGCCGGTGTACGGCGCCACCGAGTACACCTCGGGCGCGGCGGCGATCAGTTCGGCCTGCTCGGGCAGCGTGGCCTTCACCGAGACCTGCCCCGACTCCGGGTGGCCCATCGCGAAGATCTTCCGGCCCACCCGGAACGTCTGCTGCTCCCAGGTGGTCTCCTGGTGCGCCTGGGGCAGCTGGAGGGCGAGTGCGGTCAGCTCGTCGAAGGTCGCCATGGCGGTCAGGGTACGGTCCGGCGCCGACAGTGGGAGGGTGACCGGGCGGCAGGGGATTGACGTGGCGTCAGACCGCGCCGAGCGCGTACACCGCGAACAGCGCCGCGCCCGCCGTCGCCACCGCGCGCCAGGCCCGGGACGGCCACGGGGCGTCGAAGCGCCGCGCCCAGCGGCCGATCAGCGCCAGCGCCACCGCGAACACCGGCAGCCAGGCCAGCCGGGCCAGGGCCCACAGGCCGGAGTCCGGGGCGGTGGTCAGGCCGGGCAGCGTGCCGAGGTGCGAGCCGGCCAGCGCGGTCAGGAACATCGCGGTCTGGTGCCAGCAGAAGATCGTCATCGCGCCCAGGTTGACCACCACCACCGGCAGCCACAGCAGCGGCCGGCGCAGCGCCCGGCCCAGCCGGTCCTTCAGCAGCATCGCCGCGCCGCCCTGCACCGAGGCCAGCGCCAGCACCAACAGGGACGGCGGGTGCGAGTTGGTGCGGGACGCCCCCGGCACGCCCACCATGCTCGCCGGGTAGTGGAACACCAGCAGCAGCACCGCGAACAGCACCGCCCCGCCGACCGCCGTCAGCCACGCCCCGGCCCGGGAGATCCGGCCGTGCGCCCAGTCCACGCCCAGCTGGTAGGCGAACAGCCAGCCCGGCAGCAGGTTCAGCAGGCTCAGCCACCCCGGCATCGACGCGCCCCACGGGCCGTACCGCAGCAGGTCCACCGCCGCGACCGTCGCCAGCAGCCCCGCCGAGGCCCAACCCCGGCTCCACGCACCGAACTTGACGCACAGCGGGGTGAGCGCCGTCAGCACCAGGTACATCGCGATGTACCAGAGCGGCTGCACCATCAGCACCGCCCCGGTGCGCACCGTGTCGGCCGGCACCCCGAGCATCCGCAGTACCGGGATCAGCGCCGCCCACACCGCGGCCACCCCCAGCACCGGCCGGGCCAGCCGCAGCACCCGGCCGCGGAGCCACTCCCCGGCGCCCACCCCGCGTTCGGCCGACCGCCGCAGCGACAGCGCCGACGCCCGGCCGCCCACCAGGAAGAACACCCCCAGCATCTGCAGCACCCAGCTCAGCGGCGCCATGAACGACAGCGCCGCCAGCGGGCTCGCGTTGTGCAGCACGCCGTCGGACAGCGTGAACCCGCCGAGCAGCCAGTGGCCCAGCGGCACCGAGAGCAGCGCCACGGCGCGCAGCCCGTCCAGTGCGCGGTCGCGGGTGGCGGGGGTTTTGGCATCGACGGTCGCCGCGGCGCGACGAACGGAAACAGGCAGCATCGGACGTCTCCTCTTGCAGGTCGTCAGGCGGTGGTGGGCGAGCCGGTGGCGGCGATCGCGGCGAACGCGGCGAGCGAGGCCGAACCGGGTGCGAAGTAGTCGGCGTGGCCGTGCGAACCGGTCGACGGCAGCAGGCGGGCGCGGAATTCGGGCGAGGTCGGGTCGGCGCCGTGGCCGAAGCCGAACACCGAGACGTTCGGCACCTCGCCGATCCAGTCCTCGGGATTGCGGGCGGCCGCCCACACCGGCACCCGCAGCTCGTCCGCCCGCTCCAGGCCCATCCCCGGCGAGGCGAGCACCACCACGCCCGCGACGTGCGCCGGGTCCGGCGCGGACTGCCCGCACACCACCGAGCCGTAGCTGTGGCAGAACAGCGTCACCGGCCCGGTGACCGGCGCGAGAGCGGCCGCCAGGCGGGCCAGCCGGGGTGCGCCCGCCCGGGCGAGCTCCTCGCGGGCCGCGTCCGCACCGAGACCGACGGGCGTCGTGTAGCCCGTCCACGCCACCACCGCGACGCGGTCGCCGCTCGCGGCGCGCAGCTGTCGGGCCATCGCGGCGGGGCGGTCGGAGGTCAGCAGGTCGACGTCGGAGCCGGGAACGATCACGGCTGCGCGGGCGTCGTGGGTCAAGTCGCCGAAGACCTCGGCGAGTTGGCCGCGGCCGCGAGGGTCGAAGGCGAGCAGCTGACGGCCGCTCAGGGCCGCGTAGCGGGCGGCCTTCCGGGCGGCGAGCTCGCGTTCCTCGGCGAGGAGCGCGGGGTCCTCGGCGCGGGACTGCTGGCGGCGGCGTTCGTCGGCCAGGGCCAGCGAGTTCGCCAGGTAGCGCAGGGCGATCGGGGCGCCGTCCAGATTGCCGACGACCTGGGGGTGGCGGAGCGCGAGGGCCTGCTGCTGCGCGTCGGTCAACCCGGCGAAGAACGCTGCCACTTCGGCCGGGGACGCGTTCGCCGGGTCGGGCAGCCGTAGCCCCAGGCCGGTGTCCGCCACCCACTCCGCGGAGCCCGGCGGCGGCCCCGTCAGCGGCGTCTGCGCATCCGCCGACGCCCACGACCCCGCCCCCAGCACCGCCGCCAACACCAACCCCGCAACGGCGGTGCCCCGACGCAGACGCCACAGCATCGCTTCCTCCTCCAGTTCGGCAACGGGGAGGAAGGTAGGGAGGGGGTGGGCGGGGGAGCGTCAACCTGCGGAGCCAAGACGGTTGTCATACCGGAGGGGCAGGCGGGCGCGAAACCGGGGGCGCGGGGAACTGCGCGACAAGCGCAAGTCACGTCCGCAAGGTCGCGATCACGTGCAGGTCATTGTCCTGCGTCGCGATCTTGC